>NZ_JBEYSL010000004.1:0-44774 GCF_040642735.1 Micromonospora sp. NPDC047753
GCCGTTGTGGTGCTCGGCCGTTCCGGGGATGTAACCGGGGCGGCCTGCCGGGTGTTCCCGGCGGCGGCCCGGCCGTTGTGGTGCTCGGCCGTGCGGGGGATGTAACCGGGGCGGCATTGCGGGTGTTCCCGGCGGCGGCCCCGGGCCGTTGTGGTGCTCGGCCGTGCGGGGGATGTAACCGTGGCGGCCTGCCGGGTGTTCCCGGCGGCCGACCCGCGGTGACCTGGGCTGTTGCGGTGGTCTGCCAGGTATAACGACCCGGCCCGGCCCGCGATTCCGCCGCCGGGGTGGCCCCGACCACCCGACACGCTATACCGAACCCGACAAACCACCCACCTCGCCGGCCCACCGAATCCGACACGACGGCCAAGCCAACATGATCCACTCGGGTTCACGGAAGTCGCGGTGTCCCGCTGCCCAGGATGCCCCGACTTCACAGAATCCGAGTGGATCATGCCTGCGTGCACCGCCTCGCCCGGGGCAGGGACAGTACGGGCGCGGACAGCACGGGCGGGACAGCACGGGCGGGACAGCACGCGCGGGGCGGCACGGGCGGGGTGGTTCGGACGTGCGGCTGGGGCAGCCCGAACGTGTCGGACTGCCCCACCCGGAAGCGCGAAGATGAAATCAGAAGCCGAGGACGCTCCGCCCGCCGACAACCGGCAGTCGCAGTTCGCTGTCGTTCGGCGCGACCCGCAGTTCGGTGCCGCCCAACGGTAGGAGGGTGTACTCCTGGTCGCTGGAGAAGACGACCACGCCGATCCGGTGTCCCGCCGGGAAGATGTAGTCCTTCGGCTCCATGGTCCACCGGTAGTCGTACAGCTTGCCCTGCCGCACCGGCGACGTCCGGGCCGCGCTCTTGCGGTTCTGCGGGTCCATCCAGCCTCGCGTCACCACTGTCGGGGCTGCGGTCGACCCGGCCGGGCCGTAGTCGACCAGGTACGCGGTGAGGTTCGCGTCCGGCTTGTTGTCGATCGCCATCCGCAGCCGCATCTCGGGACGCCCCGAGATGCGCACGCTCTGCGTCAGCTCGGGGGAGCGGTAGGCGAGGCGGTTGGCGCTCGCGGTGTCCGGGTTGGACACCAAAGTGTCCGGGTGGATGGTCCGGCCCTCGTCGACGAAACTCTGCTCGATTTTGGCCTTCGGCGGCTTGCCGGTGGTGAGCGCGCCGGGCGCGGTGGCGTCGGTGGCGGCGAACCGCAGGCCGACCTCCCGCGCGGCCGGGTCCGGCCAGTTGGCGTACGTGGTGTAGGCGCGGTCCTCGCGCTGGAGCACCGCCGTCGGCTCGTCCATGATGCCGTTGCGCACGTTCCACAGCCAGAAGTCGAACCAGCGGTTCTCGGTCTGCTTGTACGTCCACGTCTGGCCGCTGGGCAGGGTCACCGACGCGCTGCTGCCCGGACCACCGTGGCCGCCCTGGTGCAGCCAGATCTTGCGGGGGACGTAGCGCTTGGCGAGCTGGTCCCACCAGCCGGCGAAGTGCTCGGTCTTCACGTTCCAGTCGTTGAGGCCGTGCACGACGAAGACGCTGGCCTTGACGTCGCGGGCGTCGAGGTAGTCGCGATCCTGCCAGAACTT
This sequence comes from Micromonospora sp. NPDC047753, assembly GCF_040642735.1. Classification (NCBI taxonomy): domain Bacteria; kingdom Bacillati; phylum Actinomycetota; class Actinomycetes; order Micromonosporales; family Micromonosporaceae; genus Micromonospora; species Micromonospora sp. NPDC047753. The sequence goes on from NZ_JBEYSL010000004.1 coordinate 1,579, forward strand.
CGAGTAGTCGCCGGTGATCCGGTCCTGCTTGGCGGTGATGTCCGCGAGCTCGTCGGCGCAGGGCCCTTCGGCGCGCGCCTGCCCGGCGGTGTACTGGGCCAGGATGTCGAGGTCCTCGCCCTGGAACGTTCCGGGCGCGACCACCAGGCCGTTGGCCCGGTAGTAGTCGTACCAGCTGCTGATCGCGGAGACCGGCACGATGGTCTTGAGTCCCTTGACGCCGGTGGTGGCCACCTGGTTGGGCAGTGTCCCGTTGTAGGAGACACCGGTCATGCCGACCGCGCCGGTGGTCCAGCCGGCGGTGACCGGGGCGCCGTTGGCGTCGTACCCCTTGGCCCGGCCGTTGAGCCAGTCGATGACCGCCTTGGTGCCGAGCGTCTCGGCCTGGTCCCCGCTGGTCGGGCAGCCGTCGGAGTCGCCGGTGCCGACGCTCTGGCCGAGCACCACCGCGTACCCGCGGGGCACGTAGTAGTCGTCCAGCGAGCCGGGCAGGTTGGCCTTCGCCTGGGCCCGTTGTACGCCTGCGTCGAGGGCGCGACGCCCGTTGCGGTCGGTCAGGCCGTTCTGCGGCAGGTCGTCGACCAGCACGCTCGGGTACGGCACGTCACCCCAGGTGCCCTTGCGGTACGGGCTGTGCTCGAAGATGACAGGCACCTTGAAGCCCTGCGTGGCGGTCTCCCGCGGCCGGGAGATGTCGATCGCCACCCGGTCGGGCCGACCGTCGTGGTCGGTGTCCACCGGGGTCTGGACGAACACCCGCTCCTCGATCGCGTCGGCGAGCGAGAACACCGGTTGGGTCATGCCGTCGCTGACCACGATGCCGGTGGGCGTGGTGGGCGTGGGCGGAGCCGCAGCCGCGGGTGGGGCTGCGCTGAGAACCAGAGCGCCGGACACGCCGAGGCTCAGGAGTGCCAGATGACGGGGTCGACGCATGCGCGTCTCCCTTCGGTTGGGCTGGTTGCCGGGTCGGCAGGGGCCAATCTCGAAGATCCATTCGTGGTCATGCTAGGTCCGCCGCGGCGTCCCGTCGATCCCGTCGGCCGTCCACCGTGGTCGGTCAGGGAGTCGGTGGCGTCACCGCGATGATCAGGTGGGCGCGCTGGTCGCTGGCGTTGCGGTAGAGGTGGGCGAGGCGCGAGTCGAAGGTGACCGACTCGCCCGCGGTGAGGGTGTACGACTCACCGCCGATCTCGGCGACGACAGCGCCGCTGATGACGATCGCGCATTCGGTCGACGGGTGCGCCCACGGCTCGGCGGAGCTGGCGTCGCCGGGTGCGAGGTGGGCCTGGAGCACTTCCAGGTCGCCGCGGCCGGGGGTGAGTCGTTCGTAGGTGATCTGGCCGGGTGGCGCGGCCAGCCTGGTCCGGGCGCCGACGCGGCTGACGTGCACCGGTGGCGCCTCGGGCTCGGAGAACAGTTCGGCGATCGAGGTGTCGAAGACCTGGGCGAGCTTGCGCAGGGTGGAGAGGCTGGGGTCGGTCGCGCCGTTCTCGATCTGGCTGAGCAGGGCGGGGGACACGTCGGCGGCTGTGGCGAGCTGACGCAGCGTGAGGGAGTGCTGCTGACGCAGGTCGCGGAGTCGGTCACCGAGCATGTGTCCTCGTTCCAAATACAGTGTGGCTGAATCTTGATTGACCGGACTATACGGCCCTGTTTAGTATCGCTGAACAACAGGCGGCAACGTTCGACACCACTAGACAAGGCCGCGTCAAGACGAACCGGACGACGTCCCAGTCCGGCCTACATCCAACCCCGAGACGACGCCCCCGAGAAGCCCGCGACGCCGTCATCCCATCGGCCCGGCCGATGCACGGTGTCGCCCGCCGGGCGTCGACGCCCCGCGGATCCGCACGGCGGGCCGCGCGATACGAAGGTAGGAACAGCATGTCGGTGTCTCCCCGCCGGCTCCTCGCCGGAGCGTCCGCTCTGGCGACGCTGGCCGTCCTCTCCGTCAGCGCCTGTAGCGCCGGCGGCAGTGGTGGAAACGCGAACGGCACGGCCAAGACCCTCACCGTGAACACCTCGTTCGTGCTCAAGACCCTCGACCCCGGCCGGGTCTACGAGGCAACCGGTCTGACCGCCGTGCACGCCCTCTACGACACCCTGCTCACCTTCAAGGGTTCGGATGTGAGTAAGCCGGTCCCCGCGCTGGCCGAGTCGTACCAGGCGTCGCCGGACGCCACAACGTTCACCTTCAAGCTGCGGCAGGGTGTGACGTTCGCCGACGGCAGCCCGCTCACCGCCGACGACGTCGTCTTCTCGCTGAATCGGCTGAAGAACATCAAGGCCAGCCCCGCGGTCACCGTCAGCGGTCTGACCGTGACCAAGACCGACGACAGCACGGTCGTTGTCGCCTCGGCCACCCCCGACCCGAACATCCCGGTGGTGCTGTCGATGCCGTCGACAGCGGTGCTCAACGCCAAGGTCGCCAAGGAGCACGGCGCCCGCGACGGCGCCGACGCCGCCCAGGGCGACACCGCGCAGCAGTACCTGGACACCAACTCCGTCGGCAGCGGCCCCTACGTGCTGAAGTCCTACGACCCCTCGTCGCAGGTGGTGCTGGAGGCCAACCCGAAGTACTGGGGCACGAAGCCGCAGTTCTCCCGGGTGGTGCTGCGCAACATGGATGTGCAGACCCAGAAGCTGACCATGCAACGCGCCGAGGCCGCCGAGATATCACTGGATATCTCCGGCAAGCTCCTCGACGGCCTGCCGGGCAGCCTGCAGACCTCCGGCGTGCAGGACACCGTCTACTTCCTCTTCCTCAACGCCGACCCGGCCGTCTCGGCGGTCACCTCGAACCCGAAGTTCAACCAGGCCCTGCGCGCCGCCATCGACTACCAGGGGATCGCCGCCCTGTACGGCAAGGGCGCCGCCCCCGGCGCCGGGCTGGTCGCGCCCGCCTTCCCGGGCGCGCTGCCGGCCGGCGAGGAGTCCAAGCGGGACGTGGCCAAGGCCAAGGCCCTGCTCACCGAGGCCGGCCTGACGAATCCGACGGTCAAGTTCACCTACCCGGCCATCACCTACAAGGGCGTGGACCTCGGCACGGTGGCCACCAAGGTGCAGGGCGACGCCGCCGAGGCCGGCATCAAGCTGGAGCTGAACCCGCAGCCGCTGACCACGTTCCTCGACGAGATGCGCGGCGGGAAGTCTCCGCTCGGGTTCACCCCGCAGAGCCTGAACTACCCGGTCGCCGACTCACTGATCAACAACATGGCACCGGGTCAGGCGACCGCGCTGCGCTCCGGCTGGACGGTCGAGCGGGCCGACCCGGCCGTGGTGGCCGCCGGCAGGAAGGTCACCGAGACCCTCGACCTGGCCGGCCGGGCCACCGCCATGCAGGAGTGGCAGCGGCTGATGAACGCGTCCTCGCCGTACCTCGTACTGGCCAGCAACTCCTCCACCGTCGTGGCGACCACGGATCTGACCGGGGCGGACTACACCGCCGCCGGTTGGCAGGTGGACGTCGCCGCGGTCGGGCGCAAGTAGTCCCGACGACATGACGACAGTCCACGACGGTGAGCCGGGCGCGGTCGCCACGACCGCGTCCCGGCCCCGGGGTGCCCACCCGCTGCTGACCTTCCTGGCCAAGCGGGTGGCGGTCACCGCCGGCCTGCTGCTCGGCGTCACCGTGGTGACGTTCGGTCTGGTCAACGTGGTCCCCGGTGACCCGGTCACCGCCAACCTCTCCGACCAGGCCCTCAACGACCCCGCCGCGGTGGCCGCCTTCCGCGAGAAGTGGGGTCTGGACCAGCCGCTCTGGGCCCAGTACCTGCACTACCTGGGCAACCTGCTGCACGGCGACCTGGGCCACTCCCAGCAGACCGGGCGGGCCGTCCTGGACGACCTGCTGCACTACGTGCCGGCGACCCTGGAGCTGGCCCTCCCGAGCATGGTGCTGGCGCTGCTCATCGGCACCGGGGTCGGCATGCTCGCGGCGGTCCGCAACGGCCGGCTCACCGACCAGCTCGTTCGGGTCGGCGCCCTGCTCGGGCTCTCCACCCCGCCGTTCTGGCTGTCCCTGGTCGTGCTGTACGTCTTCTTCTACCAACTCGGCCTGGCCCCCAGCGGCGGGCGACTGTCCACCGACTTCAGCCCACCTCCCACGGTCACCGGCATGTACACGGTCGACGGGGCGCTCGCCGGGCAGTGGGACGTCGCCTGGGACGCCGCCCAGCACCTGTCCCTGCCGGTGCTCGTGCTGACCTCGCTGACGGTGGCGATGCTGGTCCGCTTCGTCCGCTCGGCGATGCTGGAGGTGCTCCAGCAGGACTACATCCGGGCCGCGTACGCCAAGGGCCTGCCGACCCGGGTGGTGCTGCGCCGGCATCTGCTGCGCGCCGGCCTCGTCCCGGTGGTCACCGTCTCCGGCCTCGCGTTCGCCTCGCTGCTCTCCGGGACGGTGCTTGTCGAGAGCATCTTCGGCTGGCCCGGCGTCGGCCAGTACGCGTACCGCAGCGCCACGGCGCTGGACCTGCCCGCGATCCTCGGCGTCAGCCTCTTCGTGGCGCTGGTCTACACGCTTGTCAACCTGACCGTCGACCTGCTGTACGGGCTCATCGATCCGAGGATCCGGTTGTCATGACGACACTTGCAGACCCGAAGGCGGAGCGGGCCCTGGGCCGACGCCGCTGGCTCGGCCGACTGCGCGGCGGCTCGACCAGCCGACCGGTCTGGCGTCAACCGATCACCGTGGCGGCGTTGACCATCCTCGGCGGATGGTTGCTGCTGGCGTTGCTCGCCGACGTCCTCGCACCGTACGACCCGCTGGCGCAGAGCCCCGACACGTACGCGTCGCCGTCCGGGGCGCACTGGTTCGGCACCGACTCGCTCGGCCGCGACATCCTCAGCCGGGTCATCCACGGCGCCCGACTGTCCATCCCGCTGGCCCTGGCCATCGTCTCGCTGGCCCTGCTGGTCGGCGGGCTGCTCGGGCTGGTCGCCGGATACGTCGGTCGGTTCGTCGACGAGGCGCTGATGCGCCTGACCGACCTGGTGTTCGCGTTCCCGCAGATCATCCTGGCCATGGCGGTGACGGCGGCGTTCGGCCCGAACACCCGCAACGCCGTGCTGGCCCTGGTGATCGTCTCCTGGCCGGTCTACGCCCGGGTCATTCGCAGCGCCGTGTTGAGCATGCGCGGCGACGACTATCTCAACGCCGCCCGCCTGCTCGGTGTCGGGCCGATCCGGGCGTTGCGCCGCGACGTGCTGCCCAACAGCATCGGCCCGGCGATCGTGCTGGCCACCCTGGAGCTGGGCAACGCGGTGCTGCTGCTCGCCGCCCTGTCGTTCCTCGGTCTGGGCCCGCGCCCGCCGGCCGCCGAGTGGGGCTCGATGGTGGCCCTCGGCGCGCAGGACCTGTCGATGTGGTGGGTCAGCGTGTTCCCCGGCCTCGCCATCCTCACCGTGGTGATGGCCTTCAACGTGCTCGGCGACGCGCTGCGCGACCGGCTGGACCCCCGCTACACGAAGGGACGCTGAGGTGGCACCGCTGCTCGACGTCGACTCCCTGGCCGTCACCCTGCCCTCACCGCGTGGCCCGCTGCCGATCCTGCACGACGTGTCGTTGACCGTCGACGAGGGTGAGCTGGTGGGCATCGCGGGGGAGAGCGGCTGCGGCAAGAGCCTCACCGCGCAGACCCTGCTCGGGCTGCTGCCCCCGGGGGCGGCGGTCACCGGCTCGGCCCGGTACGCCGGAACCGAACTGCTCGGCCTGGACGCCCGGGGCTGGCAGCGGGTCCGTGGCGCGGGCATCGCCATGGTGTTCCAGGACCCGAGCGCGGCCCTGCACCCGATGCTCACGGTCGGCCGGCAGCTCACCGAGCACATGCGGGTGCACCTGCGAATGGACCGTCGAGCTGCCGGTCGCCGCGCGGTGGAGCTGCTCGACCAGGTCCGCATCCCGGACCCGGAGCGGGCGCTGCGCGCGTACCCGCACCAGTTCTCCGGCGGCATGCGTCAGCGGGTGGCCATCGCCATCGCGCTGGCCGCCCGGCCCCGACTGCTGATCGCCGACGAACCGACGACCGCCCTCGACGTCACGGTGCAGGCCGGCATCCTCGCCCTGCTGGAACGCCTGCGCGCCGAGACCGGGCTGGCCGTCGCGTTCATCACCCACGACCTCGGGGTGCTCAGCGCCCTCACCACCCGTGGCTACATCTTCTACGCCGGGCGGGTCGTCGAGACCGGCCCGACGGGCAGCCTGCTCACCGCCCCCACCCACCCGTACACTGCCGCGCTGCTCGGCGCCCGACCGCACGGCACCCAGAACGGCGGGACGTTGCGGCCCATCCCGGGTGCCCCGCCGGCACCCGGCGAGGCGCCGCCGGGGTGCCCGTACCAACCCCGCTGCGGGTACGCCGAACCGTCCTGCGGTGAGGTCCCGCCTCCGCTCACCCCCGCCGGAGTCGACCGGTCGGTGGCCTGCGTGGTCCGTCCGCACCTGGAGGTGGCCGCGTGAACACCACAGGGCCCGCGCGACTGTCCTTCACCGACGTGGAGGTCGAGTACCGCTCCCGAGGGCGGGGCCGTGTGCGTGCCGTCGCCGGGGTCAGCCTGGAGGTGTCGCCCGGCCAGATCGTCGGCCTGGTCGGCGAGTCCGGGTGCGGAAAGTCCACACTCGCCCGCGTCGCGGTCGGGCTCAGCGCGCCGAGCGCCGGCACCGTCGAGTACGCCGGCCGACCGGTCACCCCGCTCGGCTGGCGGCCCCGCTCCGGTGCCGAGGTCGGCCTGCAGATGGTCTTCCAGAACCCGTACGCCTCGCTGAACCCCCGGCGCACCATCGGCTCTCAACTCCTCGACGGCGTGCCGGCCACGGTCACCGGGTCGGCCCGCCGAGCCCGGGTGCACGAGCTGCTCGAACGGGTGGCCATGCCGACCAGTGCCGCCCAGCGGTATCCGCACCAGTTCTCCGGCGGTCAACGGCAGCGCCTGGCGATCGCCCGCGCGCTCGCCCCGGAACCTCGCATGATCATCGCGGACGAGCCGGTCACCGCGCTGGACGCCTCGTCCCAGGCGCAGGTGGTCAACCTGCTCGTCGGGCTGGTCCGCGACCTCGACATGGGCATGCTCTTCATCTCCCACGACCTGGCACTGGTGCACGAGATCGCCGACGTGACCGCCGTGATGTACCTGGGCCGGATCGTCGAGGCCGCACCCACCCGTGAGCTGTGGCGCGAGCCCCGACACCCGTACACCCGGGCGTTGATCGACGCGGTGCCGCAGATCGGGCCCACCCCGCGCCTGCCCGCCATCCTCGCCGGGGAGGTGCCCGACCCGGCCAACGCGCCCACCGGGTGCCGTTTCCGGCCACGCTGCCCGCACGCGTTCGCTCCCTGCGGCGAGCAGCCGCCCACCGTCGACCTGGGCGGCCGCAGCGTCGCCTGCTGGCTCACCGACCCTGCCACGGCCCCGACCGTCGCGCGCTCACTCTGAGGACGCCCCATGCGCATGCCCACCGAACAGGTCCTGGTCAACCTCGCCCTCTACGACGGTGTCCAGGACGCCCTCCAACCGGATCGCGGCATCTGGATCGACGCCGACGGCGTGATCCGTGCCGTCGGTCAGGTCGACGACGTCCTCGCCGAGGCCGGCGCGGCCCGGGTGATCGACCTGGGCGGCGAGCACGTCATGCCGGGTCTGACCAACATGCACGTCCACCTCTCGCTGGGGTTGCCCGGCCACCTCGCCGACACGGTGCACGGCGCGAACCTGGCCGAGCTGGTGCTGCTGATGGCCGACTCGGCCCGGCGCACCCTGCACTCCGGTGTCACCACCGCCCGCCTGGTCGGGGAGAGCCGGTACGCCGACTTCGCCCTGCGCAGGGGGATCGAGGCCGGCGCGGTCGACGGCCCGCGCATCTTCACCGCGGGGCACGCGCTCTGCTGCACGGGCGGGCACGGCTGGGACGCCGACGCCCTGGAGGCCGACGGCGCGGACGGGTTCCGGCGGGCCACCCGCGAACAGCTCCGCGCCGGCGCCGATCTGATCAAGGTCTGCATCTCCGGCGGGATCGCCGGGCAGCACGAGGCGATCGACACCCCGCAGCTGCTCGACGACGAGATGGCCGCGGTCATCCGCGTCGCACACGACTGGGGGCGCAAGGTCACCGCGCACGCCGGCCCGGCAGACTCGGTCCGCCGCGCCGTCGAGCTGGGCCTCGACTGCGTCGAGCACGGGTACGAGCTGACCGACGACGTCACCCGGCTGATGGCCGAGCGGGGTGTCTGGTACGTGCCGACGATCGTGGTGAGCCGCTGCGAGCAGTTCTTCCGCGACTCGGGGGTGCCCGGCTGGCTGATGGACCGTGCCCTCGCGGCCGGCCCACGACACTGGGAGAGCCTCCAGCACGCCATCCGCAACGGTGTGCCGATCGCGCTGGGCAGCGACATGCCCCCGCACGCCGGCTACGACGAGACCACCGCGACCGTCCGTGAACTGGAGTTCATGGTGGACGCGGGGATGCCGGTCGCGGACGCGCTCAAGGCCGCCACCACCCGCCCCGCGCAGTGGCTGGGTCGTGCCGACACCCTCGGCACCGTCGAGGCGGGCAGGCACGCCGACCTGCTGGTGCTGCGCGACGACCCGACCCGCTCGGTCTCCGCGTTGCGCACCCTGCACGCGGTGATGAAGGGCGGGGTGGCGTACCGCGACGACAACGGCCGGTTCGGCGTGCCGCGATGAGCAGCATCACCCAGGTCGCCGACGGGTACCTCGACGCGCTCGCCGAGCTGGACCCGCAGGCGGCCGAGGCGGTGGGGCGTACCCCCGGGTCGCATGTCCCGGATCTCTCCCCGGAGGGGTTCGACGCCCGCGCCGAGCTGGCCCGACGTACCGCGACGGCCGCCGCCGCGGCGACCACGCACGACCCCGGTGAGCGGTCCCTGGCCGACGCTCTGCTGGACCGGCTGGCCAGTGAGGTCGACCTGTACGACGCGGGCTTCACCACCCGACTGCTCGCCCCACTGGCCACGCCGGTGCACCTGCTCCGGCAGCTCTTCGACAATCTGCCCCGGCACACCGAGGACGACTGGGCGGTGGTCGCCGACCACCTGCACCAGGTGCCCGACGCCCTCGACCGGTACGCCGCGACGCTGCGCCGGTCGGCGCGGCAGGGGCAACTGGTCGCCCGCCGCCAGGTGCTCGTGGTCGCCGACCAGTGCGCCTCCTGGGCCACCGCCGACTTCTACGGGCGGTTGGTCGACGGCTGCCCCGACGGCCCGGTCGCCGCTCGGCTGCACCGGGGCGCGCGGCTGGCGACCGCCGCCACCGCCGGTTTCGCCGCGTTCCTCCGTGCCGAGCTGGCACCCGCCGCGTCCGAGGTGGACGGTGTGGGCGGCGACCTGTACCGGGTCACCGCCCGCAGTTTCCTCGGCGCGACTGTCGACCTCGACGAGGTGTACGAGTACGGCTGGGCGGAGTTGGCAGGCACCGCCGCCGAGCTGCGGACCGTCGCGGGTGAGCTGGGCCATTCGCGGGTGGCTGCCGCGCGGGCGGCCCTGGACGCCGACCCGTCCGGTCGGGTGGCGGCCGGGCCTGCCCTGGAGGAGTGGTTGCGCCAGCGCACCGAGCAGCTGACCGACGCGCTCGACGGCACCCACTTCGACATCCCGTCCGCCACCCGCCGGGTGGTGTGCCGGATCAGCCCCGCCACCTCCGGGGTCATGTACTACACGCCCCCCGATCCGGCGTTGACGCGTCCCGGCGCGATCTGGTGGTCGGTGCCCACCGGCGAGTCGACGGTGCCGGTGTGGCGGCACGTCGGGACGCTCTGCCACGAGGGGCTGCCCGGCCACCACCTCCAGCACGCCGTCACCCTCACCACCGGCGCCCTGCACCCGTGGCAGCGCACCCTCTGCCAGGTGCACGGGTACGCCGAGGGGTGGGCGCACTACGCCGAGCGTCTCGCCGACGAGATCGGCCTGTACGCCGACCCGGCCGAGCGGCTCGGCATGCTCGACGGTCAGCTGTGGCGGGCCGCCCGCGTGGTCATCGACCTGGGTCTGCACCTCGGGCTGCCGATCCCGGCCGGCAACGGGTTCACCGAGGAACGCCGTTGGACGCCTTCTCTCGCGGTGGACGTCCTCACCCGTGTCGTCGGTCTGGACGCCGAGACCGCGCGCTTCGAGGTCGACAGGTATCTCGGCTGGCCGGCGCAGGCCCTGGCCTTCAAGGTCGGCGCGCGGCTGTGGCAGCAGGCCCGCCGGGACGCCGAGCGGCGCGAGGGTACGGCCTTCGACCGGAAACGCTTCCACCACACCGCGTTGGCGCTCGGACCCATGGGACTGGACCCGCTCCGCGCCCGCCTGGCCGACCTGCCCTGACCCCCCCGCAGCGCCGTACCCGATCGGAAGTGACAGCCGATGAGCGATGAGCTCACCACCACCATCACCGACCTGTACCGGTCCCTCGGCGACCGGCCGGCCTTCGACGCGCACCTGCATCCCGACCTGACGTTCTGGGAGTCCGACGCCGACGGCCTGCTGTCCGGCCTGCCCGCGCTGGACGACCTGCGGGACCGGCGGGCGACCCGGGCGACGGGGTCGGCGCCGGTCTCGGTCGCGCCGGAACACCTGCGTGCCGACGCCTGGGGCGACACCGGTCTGGTCCGGTACGTGCTGCGGGCCCGCTTCGCCGACAGCCGGCCGGACGAGTGTTTCCGGGTCACCGACGTCCTGCGCCGCGAGGACGGCTGCTGGCGCATCGTGCACCACCACGCGGAGGCCGTCCGATGAGCGCCGAGGAACCCACCACCGACCTGTACGACCTGCGGGTCGTGGTGGAGCGGATCGAGGGCCGCTCGGTGTGCGGCCTCAAGCCGGGCGACCATTTCGACGTGACGGAGTCGAATCGGGTGACCATCCCGGCCGGGGGGCACTTCTGCCTCTACGCCCTGGCGGCGTGTCTGCCGTTGCTGCCGGCGAAGCAGCGGGCGCTGGCCGAGGGCGACTGGATGGCCCGGGACAGCCACGTCGCCTGTCCGGACCCGGACGAGCGGCTCATCATGCGCATCGAACGGACCGGCCTTCAGCGCATCCCCACCGAGGAGCTGACGTGAGCGCTGGGCTGGTCGGCATCGGCCTTCAGTCCGACAAGTCCGCCGACGAGTACGCGGAGCTTGCCGAGTTGACCGAGCGGCACGGCTTCGACGTGCTGTCGGTCTTCGGTGATCTGATGTACCAACCGCCGATCTTCCCGTTGCTGGTGGCGGCCCGGCACACCCGGCGGATCCGCCTGGGCGCGGCGTGCCTCAACCCGTTCACCATGCACCCGGTCGAGGTCGCCGGTCAGGTGGCCGCGCTGGACCTGGCCTCGCGGGGTCGGGCCTACCTGGGCCTGGCCCGGGGCACCTGGCTCAACGAGATCGGTGTGCCGCAGGTCCGTCCGATCCGGCGCATCGTCGAGACGGTCGCCGTCGTGCGGCTGCTGCTCGCCGGCGACGACAGCGGTTTCCAGGGTGGGGAGTTCACCGTCGCGGCGGGCACGTCGCTGCGGTACACGCCGGCCCGTGCCGACGTACCGGTCCTCGTCGGCACCTGGGGGCGGCAGACCGCGCGGGCGGCGGCCGGGTTCGCCGGCGAGGTCAAGGTCGGCGGGTCGGCCAACCCGGCGATGGCCCGGATGATGCGCGCCTGGCTGGATGACGCGGCGGTCGCGGACCGGGACGGCACGGGTGTCGTGCTCGGCGCGGTCACCGTCGTCGACGAGGACGGTGCGCTGGCACGGCGGGTTGCCCGCCGGGAGGTGGCCATGTACCTGGCGGTGGTCGCCGCCCTCGACCCGACGATCGAGGTGGACCCGGAGCTGCTGGCCCGGATCCAGCAGCACGTCGGCCGTCGGGAGGACGACCTCGCCGGCGCGCTGATCGGCGACGACCTGCTCGATCTGTTCGCTTTCTCCGGCACGCCCGAGCACGTCGCGGGGCAGGCGGCGGCGGTGTTCGACGCCGGGGCGGGTCGGGTGGAGTTCGGCACCCCGCACGGGTTGACGCCGCACGGCGGCATCGACCTGCTCGGCCGGCGGGTGCTCCCACTGTTAAGAGCGTGAAAACCTCCTCGTCGAGGGCTCCCCGAAGATCGTTGACCTGCATATGATCTTGCGGGAAGTTGCCCGAAGAGGCACTTTCGTCCACATTAGACGAGGAGCACCATGCTCAGGAAAACGCGGTGGCTGTTGGCGGTTGCCGTCACGGCCACGACGCTGACCGCCCTACCGGGCGGCGCAGCCACAGCCGGCGGCATCGACCGACCCGGCGCACCCGCCGCCTCGGTCGACGGCAGGACCCACACCGTCACCCTGCTGACCGGCGACGTGGTGACCGTCCGCAGCAACGGCCCGGGATGCCCGCAGGCCACGATCCGGCCGGTCGACGAGAACGCGGTGATCCACCAGAGCTGCGGCCCCGACGGTCACCTGCACGTCATCCCCGCCCGCGTCGCGTCCCAGGTCGGCCCGGTCCTCGACCCCGACCTGTTCGACGTCACCACCCTGATCACCGACGGCTACGACGACGACAACTCCGCCGAGCTGCCGCTGATCGTGCAGCCCGCCACCGCGTCCGCCCGGGTGGCCGCGCTCGGTGACGTGCTCCCGCTGCCCAGCATCGGCGCGGTAGCCGGCCGCGTACCCAAGAAGAGCCCCGCCACCGCGAAGCTCGCCACCAACTCGCTGCTCGCCGGCGCGAAGAAGGTCTGGCTCGACCGCAAGGTGCACGCCACCGCCCTGACCGGCGGTGGGCGACCCGCCGGCCTGGACCGCAACCTCGGCCAGATCGCCGCGCCGGACGCCTGGAAGGCCGGCTACACCGGCAAGGGCGTCCGGGTCGCGGTGCTCGACACCGGCGCCGACTTCACCCACCCGGACCTGGTCGGCCGGGTCGCCGAGCGGGCCGACTTCACCGCCGAGGGTGGTGACGCCGTCGACCACAACGGGCACGGTACGCACGTCGCCTCGACAATCGCCGGCACCGGCGCTGCCGCACACGGTCAGCGTCGCGGCGTGGCACCGGACGCCAAGCTGGTGATCGGCAAGGTTCTCGACGACCACGGCTCCGGCGAGGACTCCGGCATCATCGCCGGCATGGAGTGGGCCGCCACCCGGGCCGACGTCATCAACATGAGCCTCGGTGGCAGCGCAGCGGACGACGGCACCGACCCGCTCTCGCTCGCCGTCGACGGTCTGAGCAGGTCCACCGGCGCCCTGTTCGTCATCGCCGCGGGCAACAGCGGCGCGCAGATCTCCTCGCCCGGGTCGGCCGCCACCGCGCTCACCGTCGGGGCCGTCGACCGCGACGACAAGCTCGCCGACTTCTCCAGCCGGGGACCGCTCGTCACCAGCAATGTGGCCAAGCCGGAGCTCGTCGCACCCGGTGTCGACATCGTCGCCGCCCGGGCCGCCGGCACCAACCTCCAGGACCCGATCGACAGGTACTACGAGGCGATCAGCGGCACCTCGATGGCGAGCCCGCACGTGGCGGGCGCCGCCGCGCTGCTCGCCCAGCGCCACCCGGACTGGACCGGAGAGCGGCTCAAGGCCGCCCTCGTCGGTGCCGCCGACCCGCTCACCGGCATCGACCCGTACGCCGTCGGCGCCGGCCGGCTCAACGCGGCCCGGGCCCTCGGCGGCCCGACCAGCGACCAGCCGGTGGTCAACCTCGGCACGTTCGCGTACCCGCAGTCCGGGACCAACGAGACGAAGCTGAGCTGGACCGGCGAGTCGACTGCCGTTCTCGACCTCGACGTGTCGATCATCAACCACGACGGTCAGCCGGTGCCGCGCGGCGCGGCGTCGCTGTCGACGAGCCGGGTGACCCTCAAGCGCGGCGTCACCGCCGCGGCGACTCTGCGGATCAACCGCGCGGCGCTGGGCAGCCGGCCGGGCTTCTACCTGGCCACCGTCACCGCCCGCACCGGCCGCAAGCTGGTCGCGACGACCCCGGTGAGTTTCTACGTCGAGCCGCCCAGCTACGACCTGACGATCCACACCAAGCCGATGCCCGGTCTGCGGGACGGCGCGGACACCTGGATCAACCTCATGGTCGCCAACCTCACCGACCCCCTGCTGTTCTACGGCGGGGGCGGCGGCACGCCCGGGGAGACCTTCACCCTGCGGGTGCCGGCAGGCCGGTACTCGGTGCTCGGCGCGTCGATCGCCTACTACGTCGACAGCGACGTGCAGGAGAGCACCCTCACCGCGGCGGGTGACCTGGACGTGCACGCCGCTCGGAGCGTGACCCTCGACCCGGCGCAGGCCCGGCCGGTCACGGCGACCGTCGACGGGGCGGCCACCACGACCACCCGGACCGACGTCACCACCTTCCAGACCGCGGTGAACGGCCTGCCGTGGTGGCACCAGATCAGCGGTTTCGGCGTGGCCACGGCGGTCCGCAGCGTGGCGATCCCGAAGCCCACCATCGGATCGCGGCGCACCTGGGCGGCCGTCAACATGGACTCGCCGGCCGGCACCGCGCAGCCGTACCGCTACAACATCGTGCACGAGTACGCCAACGGCGTGCCGGCCGACCCGTCGTTCCGGGTGACCAGGGCCGAACAGGCCCGACTGGCCCGCATCGACGAGCGGTTCCACCAGACCGACTCACCGGAGATGTACACCACGTTTGTCCGCACGGGCTCCACTCCTGACGGGGTGGCGGTGACCCAGACCTACGAGGGCATCATGCCGCCGAGCCGGACGTCGTACCTCTCGCCGGAGATCGTCTGGGCCGACGAGGGCGTCTACGGCGGGCTGGCGGCCCTGGAGGCGCCGCGCCGGTACCTGCCGGGCAGCCGGCAGTCCAAGGTCTGGGCGCGGCAGCCGCTGCACTCCGACTGGTACGACGACCCGGCCGGCGCCGACTGGAGTTGTGCCACCCCGCCGTCGCGGTCCCGGGGCAACCTGCACCTGGACATGGTGACGCTGACCGACCAGCACCAGCGGGCCGACTGCCTCCAGGGCGAGGCGATCGGTGTGAAGCGCAAGCTGTCGCTGTACCGCGACGGCAAGCTGGTCGACGAGCGGTCCGGCCCGTACGGCGACTTCAGCGTTCCGCAGTCGATGGCCGACTACCGGGTGACTCTCGACGTCGACACGAGCCTGATCCTGCCGATCTCCACCAAGGTCAACACGTCGTGGACGTTCCGGTCGGCCGGACCGGACGGCACCGGGAGCGTGCCGTTGCCGCTGCTCGCGGTCGACTACGCCCTGCCGATGGACCACAACAACCACCCGGTCGACGGAACGGCCGAGCTGGCCGTCCGGCAGGCGCACGGTGTGAAGACGCAGAAGGTGACGTCGTTCCAGGTCTGGACGTCGACCGACGACGGGGCCACCTGGAAGTCGGCCCGGGTCACCGGCAGCGGTGACAGTTACCGGGTCGAGCTGCCGAAGGCCACCTCCGGGCAGGCGGTCTCGCTGCGGGTGAAGGCCGCCGCCAACGGCGGTAGCGGAATCGACCAGACCATCATCCGGGCGTACCACGCCGGCTGATGGTCACCCCGCTGGTGCGGCCCGGGCCCCCGACCGGGCCGCACCAGCACCCCGCCGGTCTGTGCGACAACGAGAGGCACACCCATGACACGCGACGAGGTCGCCTGACCGTCACTGGCCCTCCCAGACCGCCTTCGCCCCGGAGTCGCCGGTGCGCACCACGTAATACACGGTGATGGCGGCGGCCACCAGCGACAGCACCTGCAACGCCAGGGTCAGCGGCCGAGCGGGTCGTCCGTCCGCGCTGGCGTCGGTGGCCCTCGGCGGGACGAGCCGGACCAGCGCCAGGGCCACCACCCCCAACCCGATGCTGGCGTAGAGCGTGATGTCACCGAACTCCTGGTGCGCCTCCAGCTTCGGCAGGAACTCAGGCGTGACCCGGTTGGCGGCGCGCATCCGCTCGAGGAAGGCGTCGCCGGAGAGCTTGGTCAGCAGGGCGGCGACCGGCGCACCCACCGCCAGCAGACCCAGCACCCACCGGGTGTGCGGCCGGATCGGCGGGACGAACGCGTAACCGACAGTCAGCAGGGCCAGCAGCGGCACGAACACGACAGCGGCGTGCAGCAGCAGAGGGTGGGCCGGGATGCCCATGATCTCCTCGAACATCGGCGTCTCCTCCGGTGGCATCGGCCTGGACGGTGATCGTCCACACCGGGACGCTATCGGTACCGAGCGGGCGTGTCATCCTCGCCGATCGATCACCTCTCGCGACGTGACTCAGGTCGTCGCCGCGCGGACGCCGAGGCCGACCAGGATCACGCCGGTCAGCCGATCGAGCATTCGTCGCACCGATGCCGTGCGGAGCAACCGGGCGGCGGCACCGGAGACGACGGTCCACCCGGCGAGCCAACAGGTGTGCAGCGCGGCGTGCGCCGTGGCGAGCAGCACCATCGGCAGCAGCACCGGTCGGCCCGGTTCGAGGAACTGCGGCGCCAAGGTGAGGTAGATGGCGGCGGCCTTGGGGTTCAGCACGTTGCCGAGCAACCCTTGCAGGTACGGGTGGTCCACGCGCCAGGGCAACCTCCGGGCGGAAACCGTGGGTCGCCGTCCCGCCTCCGGGCGACGGCGCGACGCGGACCAGAGCATCCAGAGCCCGAGCCCGACCAGATAACCGGCCCCGACCAGCTTGACCACCCAGAACGCCTGCGACGAGCGGAGCACCAGCGCGGCCAGGCCGACAGCGGCCAGCGTGGCGTGCACGTAGAGCCCGGTCACCGTACCCAGGATCACCCACCAGCCCTGCCGCCGCCCGCCGGTGGCGACCCGCGAGACGACCAGGGTCAGGCTCGCGCCCGGCGTGGCGGTGATCGGCGCGACGGCGACCAGGAAGCCGAGCACCGCGACCCCGTGCATCCTCAGACCACCACCCGGTAGTGGGTGGTGAGCAGGCCGGCGTCGTCGTAGACGTGGAACGCGACGCCGGGCGGCTGGGTCTGGGTGGTCAACGGGCCGTCGCCCTCCCAGGGCATCCGCAGCGTGGAGACCACACCCGGGGCGATCCGCAGTGGACGGCCCGCGAAGGTGCTCGCGGCAGCGGTGTGGAAATGCCCGGTCAGTACGGCGACGACCTGCGGGTGGGCGGCGACGAGCTCGGCCAGGGGGTCGGCCGGCAGCAGCCGCATCGGGTCGATGACCGGGTGGTGCAACACGACCGGCGGGTGATGCAGGGCGATGAACGTGGGTGTCCCGGCCGGCACCGAACCCAACTCGTCGGCGAGCCAGGCCATCGTCTCCTCGTCCAGGTGGCCGTCGTCGGCACCGGGCACGGAGGAGTCGGCCAGGAGGAAGACCGCCCCGGCCACGTCGTGACGGGCGTTGATCGGGCCGGTGCCGCCGTCGTCGTCACCGAGCAGACCCTTGCGGTACGCGTCGCGTACATCGTGGTTGCCGGGGCAGACCATGACCGGCAGCGGGGATTCGAAGAGCTTCGCGGCGGTCTCGTACTCGGCCACCTCGCCGTGGTCGGCGATGTCCCCGGTGATCAGGATCGCGTCGACCTGTCGTGGCAGGCCGTGCAGGTAGTCCATGACCCGGTCGGTCCGCTCGGCCGACCGGGGATGGTTGTCGAGGTGGGTGTCACTGAGGTGCGCGATGACCAGCACGAGGCTCTCCTAACGGCTATCAACGTGAAAGCCGTCAGTGACGCTACTCCGGGCCAGGTCGGCCAGGGCAGCGCGATGACCGCCGCGGTCAGCTCCGCGAGCGCGGCAGGCAGTCCTTCTTGTACTTGAGGCCCGACCCGCACCAGCAGGCGTCGTTGCGCTCCGGCGGCCAGGCGATCCGCGCGCTGGGCCGCGCCGACACCTCGGCCGCGTAGCCCGCGCGGACCGCCGCGTCGGCCGGATCGCCGTCACGTCGACCGGCGAACGCGGTCAACCCGGCCACTGTCGCGCCGAACACGCCCAAACCGGCCTGACCGGCACTCCTAAGCCGCACCAGCTCCGTTTCCAGCCGGCCCCGGTGCGCGTCCCAGTCCGGCCCGTAGACCTCGGCGAGGGCGGGATGCTCGGCGAGCAGGCGATCGAACTCGGCCCGCGGCCAGAAGAGCAGATCCGACTCGGCGTCCCTGCGCTCACCGGCCCGACGGACGAGCTGGGTCTCCAGCCGGTCCGCCAGGTCGTCCTGCCGGTCGTGCGGCAGGTTCAGGTTGCGTCGTACCCGATGGCGCTGTTGCAACAGGAAGAAGGCGACACCTGGCGCGTCCGGCGGACCGAGATCGACCACCGGGTCGATGGCGGTGCTGGCCGGCCCGGACGCGGCTGTCGCATGCTCCTTGAGGAGCGTGTCGACCGCCTCGCTCAGCCACGTCTCGGCGGTCGCCGAACGCCCACCGGCGTCCAGCGCGGCACTGACGTAGGCGGGGGCGTCGGGCTGCACGAGCAGCAACGGGCGCAACGCGGTCAACTCCGCCATCGCCTCGTCGTCGTGACCGCCGGCCCGGAACAGCGCGCGGGCCCGCAGCGCGCGGGCGAACCCGGCCCGAGGATCATCGCCGGACGGGTACGCCGCCAGGGCCTGCTCCGCGTACCGCAGCGCGGCCTCGGGCCTGGCCCGGATCTCCGCGATCTCGGCGGCCAGTGTCAGCGCGTCCCCGGCGTCGTCCGGGTCCTCCAACCGGCCCTGCTCGACGGCCTCCGCGAGGTCGGCGGCGACACCGAGCGGATTCGCCGTCCCGAGCGCCGAGCGGCGAAGTTCGGCGAGGTCAGCCTTGGTGAGTGTCTCTCTCGTCGGCACGATCTCACGGTACGTCGGGGTGCTCGCGGTATGCGGGCAGATCACCTGTTACCCCGCTCTCATGCCGCCCGCCGGGCGGACTACGACCACGCGCCGGCCGCAGCGGCCCCCGTGGCGTAGGTGTCGAAGTCGAGCGGGTCCCGTCCGAGAACCCGACGCACCCCGTCGGTCGGTTCGGCGAGATGGCCCGCCCGCATCCCGGCGAACAGGGCGTTCAGCGCCGTGGCCGCCTCCGCCGGAAAGCCCTCGGCGAGCAGTTCGGCGTGGTACTGCTCCGGGGTGAGCTCGACGTAGCGGATCGAGCGGCCGGTCACCCGCGCGATCGTCGCCACCGCTGCGGCGAAGGTGAGCGCACGGGGGCCGGACAGGTCGTACACCTGTTCGTGGTGACCCGGCGAGGTCAACAGCGTCGCCGCCACGTCGGCGACGTCCTGGGCGTCGACGAACGGCTCGGGCATGGCGCCCATCGGCAGAGCCAGCCGACCGTCGAGCAGTGGCTGGCGAAACAGGTCCTCGCTGAAGTTCTGACTGAAGTTGTTCGCCCGGATGATCGTCCACTCGATGCCGGACTTCCGCACCGCCTCTTCCGCGGCGAGCATGCCGGGGGAGAAGTCACTGACCCGGTCGATCCCACGCCCGGAGAGCGCCACGATCCGGCCGACGCCGGAGTCGACTGCCTGCGTCACGAAGTCGCTGGCCAACGCCGGGTCCTCCGGAGCGAGCAGATAGACGGCAGAGGCACCCGCCACGGCCGGCCGCCAGGTGTCCCGCCGCGACCAGTCGAAGCGCACCTCACCGGAGCGAGAGGCGGCCCGGGCGTGGTGACCCGCCGCCCGCAACGTCTGGACCAGCCGGCGACCGGTCTTGCCGGTGCCGGCCATCACGAGTGTCGAAGGTGCGTTCGTCGTCATGACCACGAGTCAACGCGCCCGGTCGTGGGCGGGACATGTCCTGTCGTACGCCGGGCATGTCCGATCGTCCGCGGTTCATCCTCCGCGATCTATCGTCGGTGACATGGACCCGTTCGACAATCTGCTGCGCGGTCTGCACGCCGACGGCGCGGCTTTCGGCCGGTCGGTGCTGACCCCGCCGTGGGCGCTGCGGTTCACCGACGGTGCCCCGCTGACGCTCTGCGTCCCGATGCGGGGCGAGGGCTGGATCTCGCATCCGGACAGCGACAAGCCTCGTCTGGTCCGGGTCGGCGAGGCGGCCATCGTGCGCGGACCGGCGCCGTTCGTCTTCTCCGCCGAGCCCCGGTCGAGCTTCGAGCCCGGGGAACTGCGCGACGTCCGGCGCGGCCAGACCGGGGTCCTCGACCCGGCGGGCGCGGATCACACCGACCGACTCGTGCTGCTGGTCGGGGTGTACCACGTCCGGGGTCGGGTGCCTCAGCGGTTGCTGGGCGCGCTGCCGCCGGTCCTCGTCGTGCCGGAAGACCAGGACTGCGCCGCGCTGCGCGACTACCTGGACGCCCAGCTCGACGCGGGTCGGCCCGGACGGCAGGTCGTGCTGGACCGCCTGCTGGACTGGCTGTTGGTGTGCACGGTTCGGGACTGGTTCGACCAGCCGGAGGCCGAGGCGCCCGGCTGGTACCGCGCGCTGAGCGACGACACTGTCGGTCCGGTGCTGCGCGCCATGCACGACGCCCCGGGCCGGCCGTGGACCCTGGCCAGCCTGGCCGCCCATGCCGGGGTCTCCCGGTCCACACTGGCGAAACGGTTCACCGCGTTGGTGGGTGAACCGCCGCTCACCTACCTGACCGACTGGCGCATGGCGGTGGCCGCCGACCTGCTCTCCGAATCGACAGCGACGGTCGCCGCCGTGGCGCGTCGCCTCGGGTACGCGGACGCGTTCGGCTTCAGCGCGGCCTTCAAACGCGTGCACGGCCTGAGCCCGAGCGGGCATCGACGGCTCACCCGGGTCGACGCCACGGCGGCGTGAGCAGCACTCACCGAGGCCCAGAGCCGGTCGACGAGTGCTCGCAGAACCCAACGAACTACGGTCATCTGCCGTCAGCCCGTCGCCGGCGGACCAGTGGCTGCCCAAGCAGGAGCACGGCGCACGCCCGGCGCGGCCGATCCCGTACACCCTGAGCGACACCTGGTCGGTCCCACCTCGACGTCACCCCCGCCTACGACGAGCACGGCTATAAACTCGCCCTCACGCTCACCAACCGCAGGTCGAAGCGGGTCGAGGTGACCGTCCGCGACGGGTACCACGCCCGACCGGTCACGCTGTCGCGTACCGCTGCGCGGGTCATGTCGAGAACGGCAAGGACAGCATCAGCGACCCGGCCCTCGGCGGGCTCGTCTGAGCGACACCGCGTCACCCGGGCCGCCGCCGGCCCGGGTGACGCGGCTCGGCACCGCGATCGGCGGCGGATTTGCGGATGAGCGTGATGACTCACAGACATATTGATGCCGCACAGTCATCACGCTCGTCACAGCGCTCGCACGTCCGCTCGGTCAGAACTCCTCGTACACCGCGGGGTCCTGGTCCGAGAGGCGCCCGTCCGGGCGGCCCAGCGCGGTGATGGCCTCGACCTGCGCGTCGGTGAGCGTGATACCGAAGACGTCCAGGTTCTCGGCCTGCCGCTGCGGGGACGCGGCCTTGGGCAGCGGAATTACCTGACGGGCCACGTGCCAGGCGAGGATCGTCTGCGCCGGGCTGACGCCGTGCGCGGTCGCGATCTCCACGACGACGGGGTGCTGCTGAAGGTCGTTGCCGTGGCCGAGCGGGCTCCACCCCTGCACCAGGATGCCGTGCTCCCGGTGGTAGTCGAGCGCCTCCTGCTGCGGAAAGTACGGGTGCACCTCGATCTGGTTGACGACCGGGGCGACCCCGGTCTCGGCCACCAGCCGCTCGATGTGCTCGGGCAGGAAGTTGGAGAGCCCGATGTGCCGCACCAGGCCACGCTCACGCGCCTCGATCAGCGCCCGCCACGCCTGCACGTACAGGTTTTCCTTGGGGTTCGGCCAGTGGATCAGGTACAGGTCGACCCGGTCGAGGCCGGTGCGGAACACACTCTCCTCGATGGTGGTCAGCGCCTCGTCGTAGCGGTGGTGCCGACCCGGCAGCTTCGAGGTGACGACCAGCTCGTCCCGCACGTCACCGGCCGACCGGGCGGCCCGGCCGACAGCGCCCTCGTTCTCGTAGTTCACCGCCGAGTCGATCAACCGGTAGCCCGTCCGGATCGCCTGACCGATCGCGTCGACACCCGCCGAGCCGTTCAGCTTGTACGTACCCAGCCCGATCGCCGGCAGAGTCGTGCCGTCAGCGGCCGTCAGGTGCGGAATCGTCATGATCGGAACCCTACCCGCGTGGGGGCGTCCCGGATGGCGAGTGCGGCCTGGATGAGCGCGGCGTGGGTCAGCGTCTGGGGATAGTTGCCGAGGTGGGCATCCGTCGCCGGGTCCACCTCTTCCGGGTAGAGGCCGAGTGGGCTGGCGTGAGCGAGCATGGCCTCGAACAGCTCGACGGCCTCGCGGCGACGCCCGGTGCGGGCGAGGGCCTGAACGAGCCAGAACGAGCAGGGCAGGAACGCGCCCTCGGTGCCGGGCAGGCCGTCCCGCCCGGGCGGGTAGCGGTAGAGCAGCGGACCGCCGGCGGAGAGCCTGTTCCGGATGGCGTCGATGGTGCCCTGGACCCGAGGTGACCCGGTCCGGTCCATGTCGAGCAGCGGCAGGACGAGCAGGGCCGCGTCGAGATCCCGGGAGTCGTAATTGCGGACGTAGCTGCCCGCTGTCGGGTCGAAGCCGCGCGTGCGGACTTCGGCGGCGATGGCGTCCCGGGCCTCCTGCCAGCGTCGACGTTGCCGCTCCGGCAGGGGATGTGTGCCGGCGATGGCCAGGGCACGGTCCAGCGCGAGCCAGCCCATGAGCTTGGAATGGACATGGTGGGCCGCCTCCCGTACCTCCCAGATACCGGCATCGGGCTCCCGCCAGCGACCGGCGACCACGTCGGCGAAACCGCGAACCGCCCGCCACGTCTCGGCGGGGAGGCGGTGCCCGGCCTGAGCGAACACCCAGGCGGCGTCGATCACCCACCCGTAGCCGTCGAGCTGGTGTTGACCTGCGGCGCCGTTGCCCATCCGTACCGGAACGCTGTTGAGGTAGCCGGGCCAACCGGCCAGTTCACGTTCCGCGGGAACGCGCCGGCCGTGCAGGGTGAGCAGCGCCGGCAGGCGTGGCCGTTGCAACCGGGTGGCGTGCAACAGCCAGGCGAGGAAACCGCGCGCCTCGTCGGTCTTGCCGACGCTGAGGAAGGCGCCGACACCGATGCTCGCGTCACGGGGCCAGACATAGCGGTAGTCCCAGTTCCGTACACCGCCGGGATCCTCGGGCAGTGACGTGGTGGGTGCGGCCACCGGCGCTCCCGAGGGCGAGTAGGTCAGCAGCCGCAAGGTGAGCAGACTGCGTACGACGTGTTCCCGGAACGGCAACCGCTCATCGATCTCCGCGGTCCAGGCCCGCCATCGGCCCTCGTCCTCGACAAGCAGCTCCCAGGCGGCCGTCGGATCGACGTGGATCATCGGTTCGCGGTGGGCCACGGCCAGCACGACTGTGACCGGATGTCCCGGCGTGACCGTGATCAAGGTGGGCCGACCCGGTTCGATTCTGAACGTGGGTGTGCTGTCCAGCGCGACCGCCAACGACCCCCACTCACAGACGAGCCCTTGGCGCCGGTGCTGTGCTCGGGGCCGGTGGTGCCGCGCGCCAAGGCGGGGGTCGAACTCCACCACCGCCTCGACCGCCGCCTGCTCGGCC
The DNA here is from genome assembly GCF_040642735.1 of Micromonospora sp. NPDC047753. NCBI lineage: Bacteria > Bacillati > Actinomycetota > Actinomycetes > Micromonosporales > Micromonosporaceae > Micromonospora > Micromonospora sp. NPDC047753. The sequence goes on from NZ_JBEYSL010000004.1 coordinate 25,062, forward strand.
GACAGCCGTCGCACGATCAGTGTCGTGGGCAGCAGGCGACCGCTGACCTCGGCCACCATCGCCTCCGTGAGGCGGAGCCGCCCGCTGCCCGCCGCCCAGGTTGTCTCCAGGGTGGCGGTGTGCTGCCGGTAACGGCGTTCAACGACGGTGGCCGGCCGGGCCGGGCCCACCCGGAACGTTCCGGCGTCCGGGCCCCCGACCAGTCGGCCGAACAGGGGATCACCGTCGAAGCGTGGAACGCAGAACCAGTCCATCGCGCCGTCACTCGCGACCAGGGCGGCGGCGCGCGTGTCGCCCAGCAGACCGTAGTCGCTGATCGGTGGCCCACCGGTCATGGAGATCGCTCCTCGATGCGCCACGCCGGGGAGCAGCCCGTGTCAAGCTGGCACGGCAGTCGGGCGCCGGTCACCTGGCCTGCAGGAGCAGCCCGAGACAAACCCCGTAGACGACGTGGACGACAGCCGTGACCAGCGGGGTCTGGATGCCGTAGTTGAGGGCGAACAGTCCGGGCGGCTCCAACACCGCCGTGCTGGCCGGCCCCGCCCGTTGCGAGGCCATGCGCGGATGGACACCAGGAAGCAGCGGCAGGATCACCGTCAGCGCGATCCCGACGTGCACAATCCCCAGCAGCGCCCCGATCCACCAGTCCGCCCGGTGCAACAGCGCGAACGTGGCCGCATAACCCAGGGCGAAACCCTGACCGGTGCAGAGATGAAGGAAGAACCCGACGACCCGGGCCCGGTCGGGGTCCTCGGTGACGAAGGCCCCGAGCACCAGGGGGATGTCGAGCCGGGTGAGACCGGCCAGTTGAGCGGTGATCATCGCCGCGGTGAGCGCCGCGGTGGCGACCAACCCGAACAACGCCCATCCGGCCCAGTCCATCTCAGCAGTCGTCGACGTCGCGGGCGTTCGCGGTCATCGGTCACCCTCCGGCTGAACAGCGTGAATCCCACGGCCCGGACCGGACGCCCGCCCACCGGGTGTCCGGTTTCTCACCATAAGCCACCGGAGCTGTCGCGCTGACCTGCTCGCCCAGACGTCCCGCGACGAGTTGGCAGCAGGTGGCGAGCGGTAGCCGGCCGCCGAGCTCAACCCGTCGTCAGCCGAGGTGGCCTGAGATGGCCCTCTCGTAGACCGTCTCGACCGGCCGGATCACCTTGACCATCGAGGCGAGGTACTCCCGCGTCTCAGCATCAGTCGAGTAGGCGATCGTGCCCTTCATCCCGCGGGTCAGCAGGACCTTGTAGGTGTTACGAATCAGCAGATCCGCTTCCGCGTCGCTGACCGACTTGCGACTGCGGAACGCCGGATCCTTCGACTCCTCGCGCCGCGTCACCAGCCGGCCGTCCCGGGCGACCAGGTCTGGCCCGACGATGACGCCCGACCAGTCGTACTCGAAGCCCTGTGCCGTGTAGACGCAGCCCACCTGGCCGAAACCGTTCGGGTCAGTGGCCCAGAACGCGCTGCCTGGTGCGTCTCCGACGCTGCGGTCGCTCTTGACGTTCCAGGGTCGCGACCACCCGCCGACCTGCACGTCCGACACCAGACTGTCATCCGGACGCGGATCGCTCCACGGCCAGCAGTACCCGGCGGACATTCTGGCGTTCACGTCAGGCGCCTGCTTGTTGGCGAGGAACGCTTCCATCTCCTCTGGCGACTCCGCGAGACGTAGGTCGACCCTGCCGTCGCCGGTCCAGACCGACGGCTCACCCCCGTCGAGATTGAGCAGTTCCACGACCCATTGCTCGTACGTCTCACTGCCTCCGCAGCGGAACTGGCTGTGCAGTGAGACGACCTCGATCTCCAGGTTGAGCTGCCTCGCGTGAGACGAGATGACCTCGACATTGCCCAACTCTCCCGGCTTGACCACCTGGTGCTCGTCGAGCAGGAAAACCGGCACCCGGGCCGCGGCGATAAGTTCGTCGATCTGGCGACGAGACTTCTCCCGCTTGGCTTTCGGCGTGAACCGGTTGACGGAGGTCTCCCGGATGCGGTGGGCCTCGTCGCAGATCAGGACGTCTAGCCCGTTGCGTTCGGCGGACATGAAGCTGTTGAAGTAACCAAAGAGATTCTTCAGCCGGGTCGACCCCTTGCCGGCGTACCGACGCAACGTCTGGGTGAACGACCGCGAGCCCGTCGCGTGCATGACGGAGCGGTTCTGGCGCGCCAACTCACCGAGCACCGACAGCGCGATCACGCTCTTGCCACTGCCAGGTCCACCGGAAACGACCACGACAGACTTACGATCGGCCAATCGCGCCCGCTCGACGGCGTGTAGCACCAACTCGTACGCCACACGCTGCTGGTCCAGCAGCGTGAAGTGCGAACGGTCCTTCAGTTCCTGTGCGGCGTACCTGAGTAGATGGCGGCTGGGCCGGACAGAGCTGGTCAGGAAACGGTCGGCGGCGCCTGCTCCTGAGGCCGGGGCTAGGTGGCTGCGAAGGTAGTCGAGGAACTGGCCACGCCGCTGCTTCGTGAAGATCCGGCTCTGCTCGGTTGCCGGGCGCTCGAACAGGTCACTGATGTCGCGGTCGACCGCGTTGTGCAGGTACGCGACCCCACGCACAGGGTGCTGATGCCCGGCGAGGACGCCGAGGAAGTCTGTCATGTACTCGCAGTACTGCTCGACCTGGACGCCGGGATGCAGCCGCGGGCCACTCGTGTGCTCGATCGCCACGAGCGTGTCAGAGCCCTCGTAGGACTCGGCGTAGGACCACTGCTTCAGCTCTACGACCACGTAGGAGTCGTCAAACGTCCTCGGGTGCAGACCGGCTAGCACCACGTCGACCCGCTTGCTGGTCAGCGGTAGCTGGTACTCGACAAGCATCTCGATTTGGTCCAGCCCTGCGTCGGCGAGATCCTGCCCCAGCACCTCAAGGCTCCGCGACCAGGCACGGCGTTCGGCCGGGCTCACGTTGCGGCCAATTTGCTCCACGATCCGGTCTGCGAGCGTGCCGCTGGCAACCAGACGCAGCAGACCGTTGGCGGACGTACGGAACGCTGACAACACTTGCCCCCGGGCAGCACGAAGTGATCGTGCGCATGGGGGGCGTGTCCGGCAGCCGCCGGAAGCCCGTCGTGACGCGCTCCTACGTGATGGACTGTAGCGAAGAGATCAACTCAGCGCCATGTTGACGCTGCCACCGGCTATCGCTTGGCCGCCGACCCGCGAGCCTGGTCGACCGGGTAGCGACGAGCCACCTCCTCGAGTTTGGTCGATGCTGCTTCGGCCAAATCGATGCCGAGGACATCAGCGAGCCGGGTGAGATAGATCATCACGTCGCCGATCTCGGCCTTGACCCGGTCGCCGGCCTCTCGGTCGGACATGACGGCTGTGGCCTGCTCAGGTGTGAGCCACTGGAATTCGGCGATCAGCTCGCCGACCTCACCGGCGAGAGCCATGGCCAGGTTTTTTGGCGTGTGGAACTGCTGCCAGTCCCGCTCCTCGGCAAACGCCCGTACGCGGCCCGTCAGGTCATCCATGGGTGGGAGCATCCCAGATCTCAGTTAGCAACCTGCGCTGCTCTTACTTGTCGGAGAGGTCGACCGAGTTCACGGCGGCTATGAACGTGAGCCAGGCACGGTGCTCGAAGCAAAGAGTTGGCCCGTCAATATGCTTGGAATCGCGTACGGCGACAACGCCGGGGACGTTGGTGGCGACCTCGACGCAGTTGCCGCCGTTGTCGCCGCTGCGGGTGCTTTTGCGCCAGACGGCGCCGGTCAGGTCAGTCATGCCGCATCTCCCCGGCGATTCGCTTGATCATGTCTCTTGAGTCTGCCTGATCGAGTGCGAGGGCATCCAGACCCTTCCAGACGTCTTCATAGGCCCGAATCTCGTCCGGCTTGTCGAGGTAGAGCGCCCCGGTCAGCGACTCGCTGTAGACGACCGACGGTTCCGGGACGGCCCGGCCGCCCTTCGTGGCCGGGAAGTCCAGAAGAACAAAGGAGCCTGCGACCGCACCGGGATGTGGCCCTGCCGCGAGTGGCGCAATGCGAACCGAGACGTTCGGCAGCTCCGATGCTTTGAGCAGACGAGCAAGCTGCCCAGTCATCACCGTAGGGCCGGCCACAACACGGCGCAGCACCGCTTCGGAGAGGATGGCGTCCAGGTGCGGCGGCTGTGGAAGCCGACGAGTGAGCAGACTCTGACGCTTCAGCCGCACCTCGACAGCCCGCTCGCGCTCCTCGATGCTCAGCCGGCTTGTGGGTCGGAACAAACCCAATGCGTAGGCGCGGGTCTGTAGCAGCCCGGGGATGAGGTTCTCGCCGTACTCGCGCAAGTGGGCGGCGGCGGATTCCAGGCCGACGTACAGCTCGAACCAGCTCGGCACCGCGTCGCCGTACGCGTGCCACCAGCCCTTCGACTTCGTCTCCACGGCCAGCCCGCGCATCGCCTCGGTCATCTCGGGCGACACCCCGTACAGCTCGCACATCGCCTTGACGTCGAGCACCCGGACCGAGCCCTGGCCGCATTCGAGGCGCCAGATCTTCTGCCGGCTGTACTCCAGGGCCTCGGCGGCGGCGTCGAGCGTCACCCCGGCCTCGTTGCGGAACTGTCGCAGCAGCCGGCCGAGTTGCCGGCGCGGCACTGTCGATCCGATGTCTTCGGGCATCCGCACACTCCCTGGCTCCAACACGCAACACTGCGTGACCTGCTCCTGCAACTCCTACGGGTTTCAGCAAAGAAAGTCAATGCACAACAGCGAAATTGCGGTTTAGAACGTTGCGTTTCCACTCCGGACTGTCGCAGGCTGATCACAGCACGGCGGCCGTCCGGTCCCCCCGAACGGCCGCCGTGCTTCCCCGAACACCCCTCGCCCCTCCGCATCAGGAAGGCAGGCAGACATGAACGCCAGACACCAGCGGCCAGGGCCGGCGAGCGGTGGTGCGACCTACCGCTCCGCCGCGTACACCAGTCTGTTGCCGTGGCAGGTCCGTGAGCGCCGCTTCCCGCCGGTCGGGTTCGGACGTCGCGGTCTGAACCCCGACGACGTGTACGCCTTCCTCGACCGGGTCGCCGTCGACATGGCCGCCGTCTACGCCGCTCTCGCCGAGAGCCGCCGCGAGACCGCCCGGATCAAGGCCGGGCTGCGTCGCTGGCAGACCGATCAGGCCCGCGCCCGCAATGAGCGCGGCGACGCCCGATGAGCCAGCGGTACGTCATCCACCTGCCCGTCGTCGCCAACGACCTGCCCGCCGCGCAACGTCTGGCGCGGGTCATCGGCCGGTGGATGCTGGTGCTGCCGACGACGGACCCGGGGGAGACCACTGTCTCCGAAGAGGACCGGCAGTTTCTCCGGCACCGGGTCTTCTGCGACCTGAGGATGCCAGGCGGCCGGCGCTGCCTCCTGCGGGACGGCCACGACGGCGACTGCACCCGTCGCTTACGCCGCTACCGATAGAAGCGATTCATCGGACACGTTCGGCGAGCCTCAGCTCAGTCAGGTAGCGCTTGACGACCTGGCCCCGTGGTCGACGTCAATGAGCCGCGCGATGGAGGTCAGCAATCCGCTCTGCTGCGCGTCCGGCAAGGTACGGTGGCCGGAGTAGGTCAACAGCAGATCCAGGTAATCCGCTGTCGAGTACGGCAATTCCCACTCGTATCGGTAGAAGCTCGCAGGCCCGAACCGCTCCGACGCGGTCAGCTCCCGATCGTCCTCCGGAATATCTTGAGCACCCTCAAGACGCAGGCCCGGTGGGGTCGACGGATCGAAGCGCTCGTAGAGCTTCTGAATCTCGACGAAGAACGCGTCGGTCCAGGTGCCACCAGCGATGTGGTGGGTTCCCACGGTGGCCAGCAGACCACCGAGACGCAAGGCGTCAGCAGACTTCGACACCCGCACGGCCGGATCGATCCAGTGAAACGCCGTCGCGGAGAAGACCACGTCGAACAGTTCCGCAGGCAGGGGCCACTCCTCGAACGCTGCCGTCACGACTTCCACCGAGTCGGAGCCGGCAAGGTTTCGCCGAGCTACAGCAGCCATGTCTGCGCCCAATTCGACGGCCACGATCTGGTAGCCCCGTTGGGCCAGCGGCACGGTCGCCTGCCCAGTGCCACAGCCGATTTCCAACACCCTTGCACCGGGCGCTACTCCGGCCGCAGCGAGATCATCGAACATCTGTGCCGGGTACCGAGGCCGCGCACGGTCATACCGTTCAGCGTCCTCGTTGAAGGTTTCTCGCAGCCTCACGTAGTCATTGCTGTCGCTCATCCAGGGAGAGTATGGGTGCCGCTCCTACGGCAGGCACTCAACGCCGGGGCCCTTTCCACCGGTCGGTTGACCGCTAGGCTGGCCCCCCACGGTCTTCCCACCTGGAGAAACGCCATGTCCGACAGCGTCTTCGCGCAGTTCACCGCCGACGACGAGCAGCTCGAAGTTGGGCTGATCGTGCAGCCGGCGATCAACGCCGCCCTGGTGCACAACCGGGTGCCGCTGGTCCGTCACCTCACCCTCGTGAACCGGGGAGCGGTGCCGCTGACCGAGGTCACGTTGACGCTGGAACTGCGCGGTCCGGACGGGGCGCTGACCGAGCCGTGGACGCGTACCCTCGCCACGCCGTTGCGGCCCGGGGCCAGCACGAGTTGGGACGACTTCCGCGACCTCACGCCCGACCGCGTGCTGCTGTACCGCACCGACGAGGCGTTCCCTGTCGACTACATCCTCCGGGTGCAGGCAGGGGACGAGACACTGCGGCTGGTCGCGCCGTCACGAGTTTTGGCGCACAACGAGTGGTTCAACAGCCCTGCCCTGTACGACAGCCTGGCGGCTTTCGTGCAGCCGAACACCCGGGCGGTGGAGGCGGTTCTGCGGGCAGCCGCCCAGCTCCTGCTCGCGCGGACGGGTTCCGGCTCGCTGCAGGGCTATCAGGAGGGTTCGGAGCGGGCGGCGCTGATCGCCGGCGCGGTGTACGAGGCGTTGCGCCAACTCGAGATCACCTACCAGACCCTGCCGGCGTCGTTCGAGAACACCGGCCAGAAGGTACGGACGACAGCGGCCGTCCTCGACGGGCGACTGGGCAACTGCCTCGACCTGTCCGTCACGTACGCCGCGTGTCTGGAGGCGGCGGGGCTGCACCCGCTCGTCTTCATCAGCGCGGGGCACGCCTTCGGCGGCTTCCTGCTGGAGGAGGAACGGCTGGGCTCGGCCGCGGTGACCGAGACCAACCTGCTGATCTCGATGGTCGACTCCGGCCGGGCCGTGCCGGTCGAGCTGACCCGCATCGGGCCGGGGGCGCAGTCGGCGACCTTCACCGAGGCGGTAGGCGTCGGGCTCGGCCACTTCCGCGGTGATGGTGATCGGATGCAGGGCGTCGTCGATGTCCACCTGGCCCATCGCTCCGGCATTCAGCCGCTTCCGTCGCCCGACGAACTGATCACGCCCGCCGCGGTCGACGCCGAGGCGACGCCGGAGACAACAGCGTCCCTGGACCTTCCGCCCGGCGTCGCCGCCGCGAAGCTGCGCCAGTTCGCCGACGAGGGCGAGGAGGCGCCGCAGCAGTCGGACGGGTCACCGGCGCGCGTTCAGCAGTGGAAGAAGTCGCTGCTCGATCTGAGCCTGCGTAACCCGCTGCTCAACCTGCCCAAACGTGGCCGTGGGCTGGATCTGCACGTGCCGGCGGGTGCGCTGGCCCTGCTCGACGACCTCATTCACGACGGTCGTCAGGTGCAGGTCATTCCGCAGGACGACATCAGCCAGGTCCACGAGCTGGCCGGGTCACGTCGGGCGCAGGACCTTGACGCCGAGATCCTGACCCGGGAGCTGCGTACCGACCGGCGGGTCTACGGCGCGGTCACCGACGCCCGCTACAAGACGGCGATGCGCGCCTTGCAGCGTGAGGCGCGCACGATGGAGCAGGAGACCGGCAGCAACTACCTCTACCTGACCATCGGCACCCTGGTCCACACGAAGGTGACCGGGGGAGAGGCGTACGCGCCGCTGTTCCTCCTACCGGTGCGCATCGAGGGTGGCAGCGGCCGTCGCCCGTACGCGATGGTCATCGACGGCGCCGAGGTCGCCAGCCCGAACTACTGCCTGATCGAGTGGTTGCGGGTGAAGCACAGTGTGCGGATCCCGGAGCTGGAGCGGCCGGTCCTCGACGAGCACGGCATCGACATCGCCAAGACCCTCGCGGCGATCAACACGGGGCTGCTCGACAACCGGCTCAACTACCGCATCGACGAGACCGCCAGTCTTCGACTGCTGCAGTTCTCCACCTTCCAGATGTGGCGTGACCTCACCGACCACTGGCCCCGGTTCATGGAGAACCCCGTCGTCCGGCACCTGGTCGAGTCGTCCGGCGCCACGTTCGACGACCCCGCCCGCCCCGACGACGCCGAGGTCATGGTCGACGAGGCGGACCTGCACCTGCCGATCCCCGCCGACGGGTCGCAGATGCAGGCCATCGTGCGCGCCGAGCGCGGACACTCCTTCGTCCTGGAAGGCCCGCCGGGCACCGGCAAGTCCCAGACCATCACCAACATGATCGCCCGCGCGGTCAGCTCGGGCCGGTCGGTGCTGTTCGTCGCCGAGAAGCAGGCCGCCCTGGAGGTGGTCAAGCGCCGCCTCAAGCAGATCGGCCTCGGGCCGTTCGCGCTGGACCTGCACGGGCGCAAGCAGTCCCTCAACGCGATCCGCCAGCAGCTGCGGGACGCCCTCGACCAGTACGACCAGGGCGGCGACGGCACCTGGACGGCAGTCGAGACGGCCTACCGGACGCGGCTCGCCCCACTGACCGAGTACCCGGCCCAGGTGCACACCACCAACCCCGTCGGGATGTCACTCTGGTCGGCCTACGAGCAGACCTTGGCGTACTCCGACGGCCCGGTCGCCCCGATCCCGGTGGCCTACCTGCACGCACCCGCCCCGGCGCGCACGCAGGTCGAGACGACACTGCGGGAGTTCCCGGCCGCCGCACGATCGGCCCGACTCCGGGCCGCGCATCCGTGGGCGCTCAGCGGCTGCCGCACCCTCGACGGGCTGCACGGCGCGGCGGTCACCGAGATCGCCGGTGAGCTGGAACGCCTCCGCGCCGACCTCGCCGCGTACCCCGGTCTGGTCGAGTTGCTGCGGACCCTGCCCGCCCCGGAGACCGTCAGCGAGTTGCAGGCGGGCGCCTGGCTCGCCGTACGCGGACTGCTGCCGGACCGGGCGACCACAGTGCACGCCAGCGACCGGCGGTGGGACGAGGCGGTGGCCCGGTTCCAGGCGAACCTGGCGGCCTTCCAGCAGGGCTTCGCCGGTGAGCTGGCCACCTTCCGGCCGGACGTGTTCGCCCGACCGGAGCTGACCGACTGGCACGGTGAGGCCCAGGAGGCGGCGAAGCGGTTGTTCGGCAAGGGCAAGCGCCGCCAGGCCATCGCGGACCGGTTGGCGGTGCATCTGGTGGCCGGTGCCACGCTCGACGTGGAACAGGTGGAGGTGCTCACCGGTCGGTTGGTCGCCGCCCGGGCGCAGGCCGCCGCGCTCCACCAACACCTGCTGGGGCTCGGTGGGCTGCGGCTGTCGCAGTGGTTGCCCACGGACCCGAACGCGCAGGAGCGGCTGACGGAAGCGGTCGAGGCGACCCGGGTTGGCCGGACGCTGCTGAGCCAGCACCCGCAGGCCTGGGAGCTGTTCCAGAGCGGGTTCACCGATGCCGACGCGGCAATGCTCGACCGATGTGCCTCGCGATGGCGGGCCTGGCGTGGGGTGTTGCGCTCGGGCGGGCCGGAGCTGACCCTGTGGGCGGGCGGTTCGCACTGGATCGACGCCTGGCAGCGCGACGGCGCGGCCTGGCTGCACGAGCTGCAGAGCGAGGAGTTGTTCCCACTGCGCCGATGGGCGACCGTCCTGGCCCACGCCGACGTGCTCGCCTCGGCCGGCCTCACCGACTACCGTGACCAACTGCTGCGCGCCGAGGTGCCCGCGCATCTCGCCGAGGAGGTCTACCGGAGGGGGGTCGCGACGGCGTCCCTCGCCGAGCGGGTACGGGCCGGCGGCCTGCAGTACTTCGACCCGGAACTGCACGACGACGAGATCAGCCAGTTCGAGGCAGCCGCCGGTGAGCTGCGGTCCGCGCTGCCGACGCAGCTGCCGTCGGTGCTGGTCCGGCGCCGCCCCTTCAGCCCGGCCGACCGGCGTGGCCGCTTCGCCGACTTCGCGGCGGAGCTGCGCCGTAAGCGGGGCGGGCGGTCCTTCCGGGAACTGTTCGAGCAGTACCCGGACGCCGTGCTGGCGTTGACCCCGTGCGTGCTGGTCAGCCCCGCGTCCGCGGCGAACTTCCTGGCGCCGGGGAGCCAACGATTCGACCTGGTCATCTTCGACGAGGCCTCACAGATCCGCGTCGCGGAAGCGATCGGCGCGATGGGCCGGGGCAGCGCCGTGGTGGTCGTCGGCGACTCCCGGCAGATGCCGCCGAGCAGCATCATGCAGGCCAGCCACAGCGTGGACGACGTCGACGAGGGCAACGGCCCGGTGCCGGAGGACCTGGAGAGCATCCTCAGCGAGGCCGTCGAGTCGGGACTGCCGCAACGATGGTTGTCCTGGCACTACCGCAGCCACGACGAGTCCCTCATCGCCTTCTCCAACCGCTACTACTACGACAACAAGCTCTCCAGCCTCCCGTCGCCCGGTGCCGCCAGCTCGGCGGGCGTCAGCTGGCGGCGCGTCGAGGGCCGGTACGACCGGGGCGGCTCCCGCACCAACGAGGTCGAGGCACGGGCGATCCTCGCGGACATCACCAGGCGGTTGCACGACCCGGCGACCGCCACCCAGTCCGTCGGCGTGGTCACCTTCAACATCCAGCAGCGGGACCTCATCCTCAACCTGCTGGAGGAGAGCACCGACCCGATCATCCGCGAGCACCTCTCCGGCGCGGTCGCGGAGCCGATCTTCGTGAAGAACCTGGAGAACGTGCAGGGCGACGAGCGGGACGTCGTCCTGTTCTCCCTGGCCTTCTCCACCAACCTGGAAACAGGTCAGCTCCCGCTGAACTTCGGCCCGCTCAGCCAAGCCGGCGGCGAGCGGCGGCTCAACGTCGCCATCACCCGCGCCCGCCGCCAGGTCGCCCTCTACTCGTCCTTCGACCCGTCCGACATCGACCTGTCCCGTACGTCAGCGCTGGGCACACAGCACCTGCGGGCGTACTGCGAGATGGCCGCCGCCGGCGCGGAGCGCCTGGGCGACCTTGCCACCGACCGCACCGAGCGGCGCAGCCGGATCCGCGAAGAGGTGGCCGCGGCGCTGCGCGACCGCGGTCACGAGGTCCGTACCTCACACGGCCTCTCCGACTTCACAGTCGACATCGCCGTACGCAGACCAGGCTCACCACGGTGGCAGGTGGCCGTCATGCTCGACGGCCCGGACTGGAGCGCCCGCCCGACCGTGGCCGACCGGGACTCCGCACCCGCGCTTCTCCGCTCGATCATGGGCTGGCCGGAGGTCGTGCGGTTCTGGCTGCCGGCGTGGATCCACGACCGGTCGGCGCTGCTCGACCGGGTCGACGAAGCGGTCACCCGAGCCGAGACCCCCACGACCGCCGAACCCGAATCCGAGTTGTCGGCGGTCGCAGAGAGCGTCGAGTTGCCGCAGCCGCGCCCCGCAACGGACGTGGAGCAGCCACGCCCGGCACCGGCCGCCGAGTTGCCGCAGCCGCGTCTCGCGCTGGACGAAGAGCCCCTTCGGAGTGCGTCGGCACCACCCGACTCCGCACTCGCCGCCGTGCCGGTCACGGTGGCGTCGGCCGCCGACACCATCACGGCGAGCCCCTTCATCCCGTACGCCCCAACCTCACTCGGAGACCAGGCCGACCTCGACCTCCTGGCCACTGACCAGCGGATACGTGATCTGATGCGGAACGCGCTCCGCGACATCATCGAGGCGGAAGGGCCCATCGAGCAGCACCGGCTGGCACGCCTCGCTCTCGCTCGGTTCGGCTTCCTCCGGACCCGGGAAGACCGTCGCACTGCCGTACTTTCCCTCGTCGACTCCCGCCGCCTCTACACGCACCCGACCGTGAGCCGGTACGCCTGGCCCGACGGCGTCGACCCGCAGACCTACCGCGGGTTCCGGGTCACGCAGGCGAGCAACGACCGCGCGTTCGAGGAGGTGCCACCCGAGGAGGTGGCCAACGCCCTCGTGCACGCGCTGCAGGGCGTAGCGAGCATGGACGAGGAGCGGCTGTTGCGCGCCGGCCTGGAGCGGCTCGGCTACCGCCGACGAACCGAAAAGATCGACAAACTGCTCCGGTACGGGCTGCACGTCGCCCTGACCAGCGGTCGTCTCCGGTACGACCAGGAGGGCCGCCTCACCAGCGGCTGACGACATCCTGCCTCGGATCGGCAACAGGACCGCGGTGAGTACCGGGTTGGTCGTGGCGGATGCCGTTGACCTTCTGCCGATCTCCTTCGAGTGTCGGCGTCCTTAGTCAGCCCCGGCCGGGAATCGCTGGCTCCCCGCCCTCAATCCGTCGTCACGTCACGAGGCGGTAGTTAGGAACGCGAGGGTTGCGTTCCTCAGGCGGCTTGTCCATTGGTCGGACGTCGACTCCGTCCGGAATAGGCGCCCGACACACGTGGATCCCTTCCATGCAGGTGTCGCACCAGAACGAGACGTACCCGGCATTGGCTGCGGGCCGTGCTGTGAAGACGATCCGTAGGGTCCGCCGCCCGCAGTTCGGGCAGGCAAGACCTGACGCCGCCGGCAGCGCACGGTAGACGACTTCGTACGCCGTCTGCCACTCGTCAAAGGTGGCCATCGCGCCGCGACACCTGGTCGGCCCGGAGCGTGACCATGGCGACGGTGCGGCCATCGGTGTCGGTGAACTCGACTTCGTACATAGGCGGGGGGCCGTCGAAGACATCGATGATAGCTCCCACTGCCCCCGCGGGCAGGTCTTCTCCGGGTATGGCTTCTCGGAGCTCAACCACGTCGTACAGCTCTAGCATGTCATCCTCCCTTGGGCGGGAACGAGATCGTCACCATCCGGGGTGCAGATGCCTCATTCTTCAATATCCAGGCTGTGCGCACGATGATCGTGCCATCCGGCCCGGTGAGAGGTAGGTCCACGTTCCACCGCTGGCCGAATTCGTCGGTCTTGCCGAGCAGAGGTTTGCCGGCGAGTACGCCTTCGCGGATCTGCTGCAAGACCGCGTCGGCGTCATCCGGGCCGAGGCCGGTGGCGGAGTTGATGACGCGATACTTGTGCCCCCCGACAGGGTGGTCCGGGTTCATGGCGTAGGCGGCGATCTTCCGCGAGTCGATCTCGGCCATGGTGAAGTCTGGTCCGGTGGGATCACCCGGAATCTTTGTCGGCTCCGGTCCGTCGGGTCTCTGCGGTTCCGGCGGCTGTTTCGTGAGTCGCCCCAGTGACTGCTTGAGTTTTTCGATGAGGTCGCCGAGCCGGCGCATCTCCGGAATCAGCCGTCGCAGGCTGGCCAGCAACCCGCGCAACAACCGCGCTATCCGCGCACCCCACGACGCCACCAAGGTCGTGACCTGCTCCACGACCAGTGGCGCGGCCAGTCCGCCGGTGATGAGGAGTTCGCCCGCGTACACGATGATGCGGGACACGCAGGCGGCGATGGCGTCGCGGACGAGGAGTCGGACGGCGGCCACCAGGCCGGCGGCGCCTTCGGTGATCGCGGCCATGGTGTCGGCGCCCTGGGCGAGGCCGGTGATGGCCTGTTGCTGTTCGGCGGTCCAGGCCCGGTAGGCGGGGCCGGCGCTGCCGCCCCAGCCGGCGACGTCGGTGCGTACGGCGCGTGCCAGTTCGGCGGCGTCGTCGCGGAGTGACCCGGCGACGTTGCGCCAGGTCTGCGCGTGTGCGGTGATCTGCGCCGGGTCGCCGGCGAGCCAGTCCAGTGCCTCGCTGAGTGGCTTGACGTGTTCGATGAGCCAGGCGACCCCGTACTGGAGCAGAGCGCCGACCGGGTCGGAGACGAGGGCGAGGGCGTCCAGGCCGGCGCTCACGACGCCGAGGCTGCCGTCGATCCAACTGCCGGTGCGGACGCCCTGGGCGATGAGTTCGATGTCCTCGCAGATCCACACGCCCGCCCAGGCGCTGGGTGGGGTGTCCGCAGCGGCGGCGACGAGCGGGTTCGACGTCACCTGTGTCGCCGCACCCCGTCGAGTAGCTGCTTGGCGTGGGCGTCGGAGCTTCGGTAGCGGTCGGCTCCGACGCGCAGCTTGCCGGCGGTGTCCCGTACCGATGCGGCGGCGGCGCCGATGCTGTCGAGCAGGGTGCGTTGGAGGCCGTCGAGCAGCACCGGCATCATCGCGCAGAGCTGCCCGTAGGCGTCGGCGCCCAATCGGACGTGCTGGCCTGCCTGCTGGGCGGTGTCGAGGCTGCTGGCGCAGCGGTCGAGGCGGGCCGCGTGGGCGGTCAGGTCGTCCGGGTCGACCTGGATGCCGTCACCGGCGGGCATCGTTCGATCCCTGGTCGGGGAGGAGCCGGCTACGGTACGAGTCGATGATGGCCTGGGCGCTCGCGTCGTCGCCAAATGACTCCGTGGCTGCGTCGCTGACCTGTCGAAGCAGGTCGGCGCGGGCGGCAGCGGTGGTGTCCAGGATCTGCCGAGCGGTGTGCGCCGCGGGGTGTTGCCGGACGCGTTCGTCGAGCCGTAGGTCGATCAGCAGGCCGACTGAGTCAACTGTGACGTCGACAGTCCGGTCGGTGTTGTGGGCGGTGCCGGTCAGATCCCGCATCGTCGCCGACATCGTCTTGGCCCGTGCCGCCCGCTCGGCGAGCGACGTCTCCCACTCGTCGAGCCGGCGCTCCGCCGCGTCGAGCGCAGCGTCATCCGCCCACACGTCGACCCTCCCCAGGGGACCGCTGCCGGCGACAACCGGCGACATCACCGGCACGCTACCAACCAGTGGCGCTGCGTGCATGCCCACCGGATCGAACGCCAAGGACGTCACGCTAGGCGAGCGCACCACAACTCCATGATCGACCGAGCCGGGGCGCGATCTTGCAGTTTCTGTCGCGACAAATGGTGCAGAAGTCCACATCTCGACGACCGAAACTGCAAGATCGACGCAGCAGGGGGTGCCGCCGGGCTGTCGTGTTCGCGGAGGAGGAGTGGCAATCCGGACCACGTGACGGTCAGGGCGACGAAGATTGTTTCCGTGACGAGCGACAACACGCAGCGGGGGTGGTCCGCCCGAACGATCTGGGACCGGCGGTTCGACGCGCCGCTGCGCTCGTTCCTGCGTACCGAGACCGGCGGCGCGCGGGTGGTGTTGATCGCCGCAGTGGCGGCTCTCGCCTGGGCGAATCTCAGCGCATCGTCGTACGAGTCGGTCTGGAACACCCCCTTCTCGGTCCGGCTCGGCGACTGGCAGGTGGCGCATGACATGCGCACCTGGATCAACAGCGGCCTGATGACGTTCTTCTTCCTGGTCGCGGGGTTGGAGCTGCGCCGCGAGTTCGACATCGGTGAGCTGCGGGAACGGCGTCGCCTGGCGTTGCCGATTCTGGCCGGGGTCGGCGGCATGCTCGTGCCGATCGCCATCTACCTCGCCATCAACGCCGGGCACACCACCGCGGCGGGCTGGGGTGCGGTGATGGCCACCGACACGGCGCTCGCGCTCGGCGCCCTGGCCGTCTTCGGGCCACGCTTCTCGGAACGGCTGCGGGGTTTCCTGCTGACCGTCGCCGTCGTCGACGATGTGGTGGCGATCGCGGTGCTGGCCATCGCGTACCCGCATCACCCCTCGCTGACGGCGCTCATCGTCGCGGCGGCGATCTTCGGCGTGGTGCTGCTCGTCCGGGGCTGCGGGGTGCGGTTCGGGCCGGTCTACGCGCTGCTCGGGGTGGCGGCCTGGCTCGCCGTCTCGATGTCCGGTGTCGACCCGGTCGCTGTGGGCCTGGTGATGGGGCTGCTGACCTACGCCTACGATCCCGGCCGCGGCGACCTGCAGCGGGCCAGCGACCAGTTCCGCCTCTTTCGGGAACAGCCCACCCCGCAACTGGCCCGGGTGGCCCGGGCCGGGCTCATCTCGGCGCTGTCGCCAAACGAGCGGTTGCAGACGCTCTACCACCCGTTGGCGAGCTACCTGGTGGTGCCACTGTTCGCGCTCGCCAACGCCGGCATCGTGATCGACGGCGACCTGCTGGCCAGGGCGGTGACCTCCCCTGTCACGCTGGGGGTCGTGGTCGCGTACGTCGTCGGCAAGCCGGCCGGGATCGTGACCACCGCGTGGTTGGTGACCCGGCTCAGCGGCAACCGGTTCCGGCCACCCGTCGGGTGGGTCGCGGTCGCGGGGGTCGGCACGATCTCCGGCATCGGGTTCACCGTCGCCCTCCTGATCGCCACCCACGCCCTGAGCGGCCCGGCCCTGGACGAGGCGAAGTTCGGCATCCTCGTGGCGACGCTCGGCGCGTCAGTCGTCACCTGGCTGGTGTTCCGGTCCGTCGGACGACTCTCGCCGGCGCGGCGGACCCGCGCGCTGCTGGGCGTCGCCGAGGGGATCATCGACCTGATGCTGCCGGTCGATGAGGACCGTGACCACATGCGGGGGGCGCTCGACGCGCCGGTGACGGTGGTGGAGTACGGCGACTTCGAGTGCCCCTACTGCGGGCAGGCCGAGCCGGTGGTCCGGGAACTGTTGGCGGACTTCGCCAACGTCCGGTACGTCTGGCGGCACCTGCCGCTCACCGACGTCCACCCGCATGCCCAACTCGCCGCCGAGGCCGCCGAGGCGGCGGGGGAGCAGGGCGCGTTCTGGGAGATGCACGATCTGCTGCTCGCCCACCAGGACGCTCTCGATCCTGTGGAGGTGCTCGGTTACGCCGAACAGCTCGGTCTGGACCTGGACGGGTTCCGGGAGCACATGGTGAAGCGGATGGGCGTGGACCGGATCGCCGAGGACGTCGACTCGGCCGATCTCAGCGGTGTCACCGGCACCCCGACCTTCTTCATCAACGGCCGGCGGCACCACGGCGCGTACGACATGGCCGCGCTCTCGGCGGCGGTGAAGTCGGCGTTCGCGAGCGCGAAGCTCCGCCCCGAGTACCACCCTCGGGACCCCGACCGCCGGGAGACCGGCCCGGCGAGCTGACCGTCGGGCGCGCGGTCGTCCCGGGCCAGGTGGTCGACGGGTGCCGTGGTCACCTCCCGGCCGTCGGCGGTGCCGCAACGATCCCGGGTACGGGTGACGCCTCGCTGACCTTCCGGGAGTCGCGGCGTCGCCGCATCAATGGGATCTGCCGCCGTGAACTCCGATCCGCCCCCGCCCTGCGGGGAGCGTCGCGGGGTGGGGAGGGGTTGGTCGGCGCCTTTCGAGCTGAATCGTTTGTGGCATCACCGTGGCACCCAGGGGTCTGATCGTTTGCGACATCACCGTGGGGACACAGGATCTGAATCGTTTACGGCATCAGCTCCAAAGGCAGCACCGATAGCCCGCACCTCCCGTACCGAGTTGTGGGGCGACGTTGACGAGACCGGACGCGACGCCGTTCCGGGTCGTCAGGATGATGGCGACCGCCTGGCCGATTCTGATCACCAGGAGGGTCAGCGGCCACCTGTCGATGTCCGAAGTGGAACGGCTGCGGAACGTGTTCGGGGAATCACGATCGACTCGAACCCTTGACTCCGGGGAAACATCGGGCCACCATCTGACAACGTTGTCACAGACCCCCCGCTACCTGACAACGTTGTCATGTCTGGAGGCAAGATGTCCGAGCCATCGCCGATTTCCCGGCGTACCTTCCTCTCCGCCGGCGCGACGCTGCTGGCGTCGGTCGGGGTGACCGCGGCACTCCCGAACGCCCCCGCGTCCGCCGCCGCCGTGCCGCCGCCGACCGCCACCCCCGCTGCCACCGACCTGGCCCGGTACCGCCCGGTGGCGGTCTCCTCGACCGACTACGCGCCGACGCCGGCCACCTTCGCGGTGGACGGCCTGCCGCAGGTCGGCGTCCGGGGGAGTGGATGGCGCGCCGCCAACGGCGATCCACAGTGGATCTCGGTGGACCTCCAGGCGCTGTGCCGGATCGAGGCGGTCGCCCTGGTCTTCGAGGCCACGCTCGACGACGGGCCGTTCGACGGCAACTACACCGACACCGACGGTGACGAGATCCTCTCCAGCGCGGCGACCGCGTACCGGATCGAGGTCTCCACCGACGGCCGTGCCTGGCGGTCGGTGTACGAGACTAGCGAGGGCCGGGGCGGCGCGCAGACCATCAAGCTGCCCGAGCCGGTCACCGCCAGGTGGATCCGGATGACCGCCACGAAGCGCTCGAACAGCAACCCGGTCGGCCTCAACGGCTTCCAGGTCTACGGCGTCCCGCTGGCCGGCCGGCCGAAGGCCGAGGGCTGGACCAGTTGGGAGGGCGGCAACACCGGCCCGGCACCCGAACTGACCGTCGCCGCCGACGGCACGGTGCCGTTGGAGTCGGGCTGGTCGTTGACGATGGACGACTTCGCCGGCACCGCCGACGGCGCCGAGCTCTCCCGCGTCGGCGTCGACGTCCGGTCCTGGCTGCCGGCGACGGTGCCCGGCACCGTGCTGGGCACGCTGGTCGAGCAGGGCCACCTGCCCGACCCGGTGTCCGGCTTCAACAACATGCGCATCCCGGAGGCGCTGTCCCGGCACACGTGGTGGTACCGGCGCGCGCTGCGGCTGCCGCGCGACCTCGACACCTCGGCCGGCCGACGGATCTGGCTGGAGTTCGACGGGATCAACCACGAGGCGACCGCCTGGGTCAACGGCGTGCAGGTCGGCAGCGTCAAGCACCCGTTCGCGCGGGCCGCCTTCGACATCACCGACGCGTTGGCCGGTCACCGCGGCGAGCACGTCCTCGCCGTCCGGGTCACCCCGATGCCGCACCCGGGCACCCCCGGCGACAAGGGCCCCGACGGTCGTACCTTCCTCCAGTCGGCCCACCACTACCTTGACGCGCCGACCTACCTGGCGGTGTCCGGGTGGGACTGGATGCCGGCCGTGCGCGACCGGGTCACCGGCCTCTGGGACCACGTCCGCCTGCGCAGCACCGGCGCGGTGCTCATCGGTGACCCACACGTGCAGACCACGCTGCCGGACCTGCCGAAGACCGACACCGCCGAGGTCACCATCCGGGTGCCGGTCCGCAACGCGGCGACCAGCGCCACCACCGTCACCGTCCGCGCCGAGTTCGACAAGGTACGCGTCGAGTCCACGGTGACCGTCCCCGCCGGCGGGAGCACCACAGTCACCTTCGCGCCGGAGCGCTTCCGCGCGCTGCGGCTGCGCAACCCCCGACTCTGGTGGCCCAACGGCTACGGCGACCCCCACCTGTACGACCTCACGCTCACCGCCACCGTAAAGCGCTCGGTCAGCGACCGGCGTGCGCTCCGCTTCGGTGTCCGCGAGTTCGCCTACGACTGGCACCAGCCGATCGTCATCTCGCCGCCCGGCAAGCCCGCCCTGGAGTTCGTCGACGGCGCGGCGACCCAGACGGTCACGTTCGACCGGCAGCACGCTCGGCACGTGCGTATCCAGGCCGGCCAGCGCGCCACCGGCTGGGGCATCTCGATGTTCTCGCTGTCGGTGGCCGACGGCACCGGCCCGGATCTCGCCCTGCGCCGCGACGCCACCGCGTCGTCCTCGGAGAACGACGGCAACGGTCCCGGCAAGGCCGTCGACGGCGACGCGGCGACCCGCTGGGCCTCGCAGGCCGAGGACGACCAGTGGATCCAGGTCGACCTCGGCGCGGCGGTCGACTTCGACCGGGTCACCATCGTGTGGGAGCAGG
>NZ_JBEYSL010000005.1:0-43324 GCF_040642735.1 Micromonospora sp. NPDC047753
TCCCAGACCGGCTTGTCCCAGGTGACCAGTGGGTCGCCGCCCCAGATGTCGTTCACCAGCACGTCGAGTTGGCGGTGCTCGGCGTCGATCCGGGCGACCAGGTCGCGGACCTGATCGGGCACCAGGTGGTCGACCTGGACGGCGATGCCGGTGCCGCCGGCCGCGCTGACCAGCTCGGCGGTCTCCTCGATGGTCTCCGGTCGATCCATCTCGGAGCGGCCGGCCCGTGAGCTGCGACCGGTGGCGTAGACAGTGGCCCCGGCCGCGCCGAGCTGAACGGCGATCTGCCGTCCGGCGCCACGGGTGGCACCGGCGACGAGCGCGATCTTTCCGGTTAGCGGTTGTGTCATGCCTGCGACGTTGTCAGGAATACCTGACAACCGACGTCCGAATTCGGTACTCGATCTAGTCGACCAGTCGGACCCGGACCCGGCGGTTGGCCCGGCCCTTGCTCTCCACCTTCACGACCTGAACCTTGCCGATCTGGGCGGTGGAGGCGACGTGGGTGCCGCCGTCGGCCTGCACGTCCAGCCCGACGATGTCGACGATCCGGACCTCCTGCTCATCGGGCGGGATGAGGTTGGACTGGGTACGGATGATGTCCGGCAGGGCCAGCGCCTCGGTGCGCGGCAGCACCCGGGTGGCGACCGAGCGGTCGGCGGCCACCTCGGCGTTGACCAGCTCCTCGATGCGACTTTTGAAGTCCGGGGGCACCTCGGGGAGGTTGAAGTCCATCCGGGCCTCGCCCGGTTCCATTGCGTGATCACAACGGTCACTTACCCAGCTTGCTGCCTCCACGCCTGACGGTACTGGGCGAGAACTGCCACGTTGATCCCGAAGGCGCAGGTGTCCTCGTCGCTGCCGAGCGCCGAAACCGAGCCCCAGAGCGCGCGGTCCTCTTCGCCGTCGAGCAGGTTCTCTTGTCGACGGAGGCGGGCGGCGTCCCACGCCTCGCGCTCGGCTTGCTGCTCAGCGCGGACCTTGCGGACGTGGACGGCCCAGCCGGTGCCGAGTGCCCCGACGACCAGGACGGCGGTCCCTGCGGCGGTGAGGAGCTCGACGGCGCCGACGGTGCTGGCGCGCCAGAGCCGGTAGCCGAGTCCGGTGGCGGCGAGGACGGCGAGGACGGTGCAGATGGCGCGGGCTGAACCTAGGGCGTTGCACTGGTGTTGCACGTTGCTCCGATCGCAGGGGGAGGTCATTGATCGGGGGTGGGCTGGCGTCACCTCCCACCTCGGGCGGCTTCGGGCCGAAGATCCGAGGCGTATTTGTGCTGGTCAATGCCACGGTTGGAGCTAGATCCATATGTTACGACGAGATGACAGACAGGCATCATGACTCTCGGCCGTGGAAGTTGCACACCTGGCGGACGTAGGTCGTCCTAAGTCCCACCAATCGGACTATCGCGAAATCCATTCGGTTGACCCCCGAACGGGGGTCACAGGTCAGCGGACGCGGAACGGCGCCCCGGAGTCGTCTCTCGGAGCGCCGCCCGTCGGAGGGGTGTGGGGGCTGAGCGAGTAGGCGCCAGCCCGACCCACCCAGCCCGTGCGAGTCACCTGCCAAGGAGACCCACCCCGGAAATCTATGATGACTAGTCATGCCCGGTCAACCCGCCATGACCTGTGATGACCTGGGATGTTGACCCGCGTGGCGACGCATGATCCGATTGGCGAACCTGCCAAGGAGAACGATCCATGCCGCCCGCCTACAGCAAGATTCAGCTACTCATCGACGGAGTCACCCAGCGCATCGAAGCCGGGGACTACCCGCCCGGCACAAAGCTGCCCTCGGGGCGGGAGTTGTGCGACGAGTACGGCGTCAGCATGCAGACGGTGCGTACCGCGATTGAGCGACTGAAGGCGGCCCGGTTGATCGAGTCGGTGCCGGGCGGCGGGTACTACGTGCGCCGCGGCCAGTAGCCCCGCTCAGAGGTCGATGACGTAGTCGAGCTCGACCCGGTCCCCGGGCAGCACGATGTCGACGGCCGCCTCGACCGGCCGACCGCCGGCCAGCATGGTCCGGGTGATGGTGAGGACGGGCACCGAGTCGCCGATGCCGAGCGTCCGCGCCTCGTCGGGGGTGGGCATCCGGGTACGGACCTGCTCGCGGACCTGGTCGACGGTGACGCCGAGGGTGGCGAGCTGGGCGATGTTCCCGCCGGGCCACGGCTCGTTGGCCGGGTCCGCCACGGGCGTCCCGCTAACCATGGCGAGCAGCAGGTAGGAGATGGAGATCTGCTGCGGCACGCCGTGGGAGCGGAACACGAAGTGCCGGCGCAGCAGCGGCGTGCCGGCGTCGACCTGGAGCAGCTCGCCGAGCTGCTCATCGGCGGGGACCTCGGTGAAGTCCTTGTCCAGCGTGTACGCGTCCCAGCCGATGCCCAGATCCTTGGTGAAGCTGGTCGCCTTGCCCGCTGGCTGCCCGTCGCGCTGGGCGGTCTCCACCTTGTAGCGGTCCACGCCGAGCCGGCGCACGGGCCAGCGGGGGCGGACGTGGGAGCCCCGGTGCCGGGCGGTGGTGATGAGCCCTTCGGCGCGCAACAGCGAGATGGCTTCCCGGACGGTGCCGCGGGCGACGCCCCACTGCTCCATCAACTCCACCTCGGTGGGCAGGGGTGCGCCCGCCGGGAGGGTGCCGGTGGTGATGCGTGCGCGCAGCTCGTCGGCGATCTGTCGGTAACGCGGGGTCTCGTCGCGGGGTGGGGCCATGGCGATCACGGTACCGCCCGATCTTGATTCGTCTGTGCGCCTGGTCTGGGCCGAACGTATCAGAGTTTCGTCTAGACGAATAGACAGAACGAAGGTACGGTTCCGCCATGGAGTACCGAGTGGACCTCTACACCGCTGCCGCCCTGTTCGAGCGGACTGAGCGGTTCATCGCTCGCAACGAGGCCGAGGCGGTCGTCACCGCGCGCGGCCTGGTCGTCGGTCATAACGCGGGCTACGCGCTTGTGTACACGGCGGACGGCAACGGCTCGACTGGCTTCGTGGCCAAGGTGGGCGCGGAGCGATGAACCTCCCCGACTGGGCCGCCTGGATCCCCGACGCACTCGACGTCGCGCAGGACAACGCGCAGCACGTCGCCGTCGGGGCCGGCATCATCGGCGCACTCATCGCCGCCAGGGCCATCCGCCGGTTCACGAAGGACCGCGAGCACGACGAGGTCGCGACCAACTTGGGGGTGCTGCTCTTCCTGGTCGTCACCACGGAGGGCATGTGGGAGGTCGTCCGCAACAAGCTCGGCGTACCGATCCTCTTGGCCATCGCGATGTTCGCCGCGTACGACGTGGTGATCTACGCGCAGCGGGCCTCGGCGCTCAAGGTGCTCGCGAAGGACAAGAACGCCCGAATCGGCTTCTACCTGGCGATCATCTGGGGGATGTCGATCGCCGCGTCGATCACTGTGAGCTTCGCCAGCGGCAATACCGCCGTATGGTTCCTGCGGTTCTTCTCCCCGCTCGTGGGCGCGGCCCTCGCCACGCAGAAGATCCTCGCCAAGCGGGGCGACGGGGCGACGAAGCAGGAGTCCAACTGGATCTGGACCGTAGACCGCGTCCTCGTCCACAAGGGCTGGAAGAAGCCCGGGGCCGTCGACGACCTCAAGGACGTGTTTGCCAAGCGGCGGATCGCGGCCCTCGTCGACGCCGGCCTGGAGCTGCGCGCCCAGCAGAAGGCGGCAGAGACCCGCACCGAGCCGGTGAAGGCGTCGCGTTGGCGCCGGCGTGAGGACCCGCTGGTTGCTGCCCGGCGTCGGGTTCAGCAGTTGACGAAGACCGCGACCCCGGCCGACGTGGACGCCGCCCGCCGGCAGCTCCGGCTCACGCTGAACGCCGAGCGGGAGTTGTTCCGGCCGGACGACGACCTGGACGAGCGTGGCCGGCAAACTCTCGACGAGGTTCGGCTCATCATGCGCCAGGCCACGGACCGGCTGCGGCCGGATCACGTCCGGGCGTTCGGCTCCGATCGTGGGCCGATGGTGGAGCTGGGCGGGATCCGGATGCCCGCTCACCTGGCCGCCCGGATCGAGCAGAGGTCAGCCGTCGAGCCG
This sequence comes from Micromonospora sp. NPDC047753, assembly GCF_040642735.1. NCBI lineage: Bacteria > Bacillati > Actinomycetota > Actinomycetes > Micromonosporales > Micromonosporaceae > Micromonospora > Micromonospora sp. NPDC047753. The sequence continues at coordinate 4,051 of NZ_JBEYSL010000005.1, forward strand.
ACCACGACTCCGACCGTGGAGCCGGCCACCGCGCCGACCGCGACGGTTGCCGCAGCGGCCACGAAGCGGCCGACCGTGGTCACCAGAACGACCGCGAAGCCGGCCGCCAAGCGTGGCCGGAAGCCGGCCGCGAAGGGCACCGAGGCCGAGCGCACGGCCACCGCGTACGCCGACCTCAGCGCTGCTCTCGGCCGACCGCCGACGGGCAGCGAACTGGCCACCGAGGCGGGCGTCAGCAAGTCCTACGCCAACGACTGGAAGCGCAACAACGCACCCACGAAGGAGAACTGAGATGCCGCAGAACGAGTCCGTGATCCCGTCGACGACCGAGACGCTGCGGGCGCAGCGCCGGGAGCAGCAGAACAAGGCGAACGGGGTCCAGACCCCGATCTCCCGCCGCTCGGCCCGCCTGATCGCGGAGCAGCAGAACCGGCGCTGACCCACCCAAGCAGCGGGGCGCCCGGTCCCACCTCCTACAGCCGGGCCGGGCACCCCGCACTCACTCCCGAAGGAGAGCAACCATCATGCACCGCGCCGACACCGACATCGACATCGACCTGGAACTCGACGAACCCCAGCCGGTCACCACCCCGGGCGTCGTCGCCCCCGCCTGCCTCATCACCGGCGGCCTGGTCCTCCTCGCCGCCGGGGTCGCCAGCTTCACCGGCCACCTCACGCTGGAGTCGAAGGCGTTCCCCCTGCTCCTGGCCCTGCTCTTCATCCTCGGCGTCATCGCCACCACCCGACGCCCCACCAACCACTGACCCGGAGGTAACCCCATGGCGACGCGCCTGCTCCCCGAGAACGAGATCCGCACCGACGAAGACCTCATCCAGATGCTTGAGGGCATCCGGCAAGTCGGCGTCGCCGGCCACGACGAGCTGGACGAAATGGCCGGCATGATCCGCATGAAGATCGAGCGATACGCCCGCCGCCACGGCATCGGCCGCATGAAGGCCCGCTGGTGGGGGCGCATGGTCGCCCTGCCGTTGAGCCGCTGCGCGGACGCCATGCTCGCCGTGGCCAGCTACTCCAAGGTCTGCAAGAACCGCTTCGAGGCGTTCGTGACCGCCCTCGACGACGAGAACGCCGGCCGCTCCGACTTCGAGGTCACATCCCGCAAGCAGGTCGCCTGATGAGCCGCAAGACAGGGTTCGGTGACGCCGCGCGCGGTGCCTCGTACGTGGTGCAGGCCAACCCCCTGCCGTACGTGGTGCCCGCCGTAGCCGCCGTCGTCAACCTGCTCCTGTCCGGGGTGCTGTCCCTGATCTGGGGGGCGTACGCCAACCCCACCCCGTGGGAGTCGGCGTGGCGTTCCGCGCTGGTCCTGGGCTGCGCCGCCCTCATCGTCTGGGTGACCTGGCGGGTTGGTCGCGCCCGCAAGCAGGAACTGCGGGTCATGTCGATGCTGATGTCGATGGCCAGTTGCATCGGCCTGTGGGTGCTGACGTTCCGCGGCTGGACCGTCGACTCGGTCCTCGTGTACCTGCTGGTCATGGCCACCGCGTGCATCGGGCTGGCCGCGACCCGGCTGCTGCGCGGCGACGGCACCGACACCCGGCCGAGCCTGTTCGGTGAGCTGACCGAGCGTGTGAAGGAGTTGCAGGACGTCGGAAAGCACGGCACGCCCCGGGTGGTCGACGGGCGGATCATCACGCCAATCGAGATGAACGCGGGCGGGGACTTCTCGCAGCTCGCGAAGCCTGAGGTTCGGACCGCCATCGCCTCGCAGCACGACGTGCCAGTCGGCGGGGTGCGGATGATCCCCGACCGTGACACCCCCCGGAAGGGGCGGATGGAGCTGTCGCCGGTGGACATGCTGGAGAACCCGGCGCAGTGGCCGGGCCTGTCGGCGCCCGGCGGGTCGATCGCTGAGCCGCTGCGCCTGGCCGTGTATCAGACCGGCCGCACCGTGCCGCTGGTCCTGCCGGGCGGTCCGGGTCGCAACGCGATCGGTGTGCTGATCCTGCTCGGTCAGTCCGGCAGCGGGAAGACCGAACTCCAGATGGCCCTGGCCACCGAGGCGCGGTCTCGCCAGGACGCCCGAGTCACGTACATCGACGGGCGGAAGGGCCGCCAGCTCCCGCAGGCGTTCCGTGACGCCATGCACACCATGATCTGCGACGCGGGCGACGGTGAGCGGTACCTCGACGACATGGTCAACCGGGTCTCCGCTCGCGCCGCGCAGATCGGCGACCACGGCCACGAGCAGTGGACCGCCGGCTGCCCGGCCTGCCCCGCCTTCGAGGTGGTCATCGTCGACGAGGCCAGCAAGTTCGTTGAGGCCGAGGACACCCTGGTTGAGCTGGCCGAATCGATCCGCTCCGTAGGGATCTTCATGCTCCTCGGTTTGCAGCGCGCCACCGGGGACCGGATGCCGACGTCGGTGCGCACCACGATCGGAGGGGTGATCTGCATGGGCGTCAAGAACGCGGCCGAGGCCGCCCGAGTGCTCAGCGAATCCACCATGACCGCCGGGGCGGACCCGGGTCAGTGGGGCAACAAGAAGCCCGGCGCCCTGTACGCCGAGCTGCCCGGCGTCGACGAGGAGGACTGGTCGCTGCCAGCACGGACGTACCGCCCCGACCGGGACGCCCTGGTCGCCGAGCTGGCCGAGCACCTCGAGGCCGCCAGCGCGGACGCCGACGACCGGGCCCTACCCGTGCCGGCGGGCGAGGGTGAGTTGGTGCCCGATGAGTCCGAGCCCACCGGTGACGACCAGGCCGCCGAGGACGACCCGGAGTGCCCGCCCCTGCCGGCGGACCCCGAGTGCCCACCCGACGGTGACCCGCGTACCCCGCTCACCGTGCCGGACCGCGAGCGGATCGAGCTGTTCATCGAGCCTTCGCAGGGGCAGCAGTTCACCCCGGAGCAGGTGCGGGACCTGTTCCGGCAGGCGATCGAGGACGCGCACCGCCGGGGCATCACGCAGGTGAAGCCGTCGTCGTTCGCGCCGCTGATCGACATCGTTGGTGAGGCTGGGTTGAAGCCGCCGACGGTGACGAAGATCCTCCGGGAGCTGTGCCAGCCGGGGCGGGGGCAGATGCTGCGGCGGGCACCGGCGCGGGGCGTGTACGAGATTCTGCTTCCCGAGCTGGTCGGGGTGCCCGCTACGTAGCGTCACGCGGGCCGGCGCCGGTGTGCGCACTTCACGCACTTCACGCGTCGGCCCGCAACCGGCCCCTATACGTGCGCGTGCGCGCGCCTGCGAGGGGCCGTGAAGTCCGTGAAACGTGAAGTCCGTGAAGTCCGTGAAGATTGACAGAGAGTGAGCAGGCCGTGAGTTGGCTCGGGACCGCCCGCAAGGGTGCCGCGAACGAGTTCGGTCGTCGGATGTGGCGGTGGTTCGCCGCCTTCGAGATCACCCGCAAGGTCGCCCCGGTGGTGCTTCTCCTGGCGGTGCTGGCGGCGTCGGTGTGGATGGCACTGCGGTGGTCGGCGTGGTGGATTCCCCGCCTCGGGATGCTGGCCACGCTGGCGGCGGTCCTCGGCGTGATGCTGTGGCTGTACCGGCGGTGGCGTTGGTCGGTGCAGATGGGCTTCCACCGGCCGGCGCTCGCCCTGGCCGGCCTGGTCCTGCTCGCCGGGGCTGGAGGGGCGTTCTACTGGCTGCGCTGACCCCGGACGCGACGCAGCGGCCCCGACCCCCGACGTGGGGGACCGGGGCCGCTGGGCGTTCGGGGTCAGTCGCCAAGCCAGAACGACGTCCGACTTCGCCGATCCGCAAGCACCAGTGCTACCCGTCCGACGACCACTCTTCGGTATCGGTAAGACCCGAGACGCAGCTTGCCGACCAACTGCCCGCGCTGGGTCAACATCCTCACCTCCCACGGCTCCGTGCCGAGTAGCTCTGCCGCTTCCGCGACCGTCACAAGATCGGATTCCTTGGCTGTCGAAAAGTAAGGGTCACGAATGGCGTGGCGGTTGTCCCTATCGAAGCCAGATGGCCGCAGGCCGGGCAGGACGCGAGGGATCGTCGAATGGAACGGCGCAGCGAGATACCGCCTCGTGAGGTCGTCGTGGTCGCGAAATCCTCGCTCCACGGCGGCGATGAGCAGGTTGCACCTGGTGCAAGTCAGGCCCCGTACAGCGTGACGGCCGATGGCGTGGTCATGCTCTATGCACGGGTTGCTCATCTCCATCCCGCAGCGATCGCAGCGGCCTTCGGCGCGACGCACTAGATCCTCGAACTCAAGGCACGTCAGCCGGTAGTAGTAGTGGATCGGCTTGTGGCCGACGCACCGGGCTGCCCGCCCCGTATAGCTCGTCACCCCTGCTCCGGCCGCTTGGGCAGCTTGGCACCGGGCTTGCGTAGCCACCAGTCGAGAAACTCTCGGCACAGCTCACCGGCCGAGGTTCCGGCGTCCTTGGCCTGCTCCATCGCCGGCTTCCAGGTGTCGTCGGGGATCCGGATGCTTCGGTGCTGGGTCTTCGGGGCGTTTGGCATGCTCCGAGCATATTCGGTGTACGTACAGAAATCCAGCATGGTGTACGTACGATTTCCATCTTAAAGCCCTTGCAGGTGTACGTACACCTGCGTTAGACTATGGGTACAGGGAAACGGAAGGGGAATGGAAATGACGAACATCATCTACTGCGAGGGCTGCGGCGAAGCGGGCGGGAAGCACGAGGACCCCTACTACCCGGGCGAGGACGACCTGATCGACATCTGCACCCCCTGCCTCCGCCACCGGCGCCGCCAGGCCGCCATCGACGCCCGGCAAGCCGAGTTCGCCGACATGGACCCCGCCCGAGCCGAAGCCCTGATCGGCGCTCTCTAACCCTGGAGGGCCGGGCAACCGGCCCACCCGCAGGAATGCGCTTTCCCTCCCTCTCTTGGATACGCAAAAACGCCCTCCCCAGCCGCAACCCGGAGAGGGCGTTTCGTGCTCGGGTCACGATCCCGTCCAAAGGCGCACCCGAGCGTGACCACTGCCAGCAGCCTGATCGGAGCGAAGGGGCTACCGGCCGTGGTCGCCTCCTTCGTACCGCGACGGCGAATGCCGCACAAGAGGTGGCGCACGGGCTCGCCCAGACAGACGAACGCCCCCACCCGGCCGGAGCCGAGCGGGGGGCGTTTCGTCGTGCGGGGAGGGCCTACCGGATGGACTGGCGGGGGTCAGCCGCTGGCGTGACCTGGTTGCGGGTCAGCAGCGCCAGGACACCCACCACGGCCACCTGCACGGCGCCGACGGTCTCCTGGGACACCTCCAGCCCGTACGCGGCGACCAGGACGGCCACGGCGGTCACGAGGCCGGTGAACGCGGCCGGGGCGACCGGGCGGACCAGGGTCGCGTTGATCGCGGTGGTGACCGCAGTCAGGACGGCGACGATCGCCGCGGCCTGGAGGGCGGACAGCCCGTCGATGCCGAACGTCACGACGACGCCGAGCAGCGCCGAGATGGCCTGGATGACGAGGGTGGGCTCACGGCCGAACAGCTTCACGATGCTCCTAAGGTGGGGGTCGTGGTGCGTGGTGGATACGCCCAGCAGCCGGACGGCTCACGGGCATGGCAGGAGTGGAAGCCGGACGCCTGTCCGGCCGGTCACACGCGCCTCGGCGCGTCGACGTGGGCGTGCCGGGAGTGCAACTGGCCCGTCCGGGCCTGGCCGTGCATGACGGAGGGCTGCGACGCGGTGATCTGGGACCCCGACCACGTCCACGGCGAGTAGCTACAGGTGGTCGGCCGGCTCGTGCTGGGCCCGGTGCAACAGCACACACCGCCACAGGATCTGGACAACCAGCAGTGCGAACGCGACCAACGTCACCACCGACCGGCCCGGGTAGTCCGGCCAGATCCGTGCCGCGACGATCAGGGTCAACAACACGCCCAGGTCGGCGGTGAACAGCATGACGTGCCGGCCACCCGGGTTGTGCCGCCAGTCGCCCGCCGTCGTCGCCCAGTAGACGAGCACGAAGTACCAGCAGCCGGCGGCGCCAACCGCAGCCACGGCAGTGGTCAGGTCTCTCATTTCGCCCCCCGCAGAGCGTCCGTGATCATCGGACCGAAGTGGTTCTTCCGCCGGAGGTCGTGCATCTGCTGCGCCACCCGGTCAACGGGGGCGTCGTCGGCGCGGGCGGCAGCCAGATCCTCCCGCGCCTTTTCCAGACCCTCGCGGACCTCGACGGCTTCCGGCGAGGGGCACTTACGCCTACGTCGCCAGATCATCGCGGCCCGCCTCCCGCGCGAGTCCCTGAAGGAGCCGCACTGTCAGATCCGAGTTCGGTAGCAGCTTCGTGAGCTGGTCATCTCTTACCCGGATCTGCTCGTCCTTGACCTTCACGGTTTCCTTCAGGTCGGCGATCTGGCCGTCCTTGTCCTTGATGCGGTCCTCGTGCACCGAGCGGGAGACGAGCCGACCGGTGAGGACCAGGAGCACCACGAAGACGAGTACCCCGACCGGGCCGCCGGTGCCGAGCAGCGCCGGTGGGAGTTCCACGGGCTACCCCTGCATCCTGCGGGCCAGTTCGTCGGCGACGGCCTTCACCTGCGCGGGCGGGATCGCGGCGGCGATCTTCTCCGGCGTCAGCGACGCCAGCACGCCTGCCACGATCGCCGGCTCGTCGACCAGGTCCCGGCCGGCCAGCGCGGCGAGCTGCGCCTCGAGGCGGGCCAGGGACTGCTGCTCCACGCTGACCTTGTTGCCCTTGAACTGGGCGTAGTGCAGGTCAGCGAGGGCCTGACGCTCCGACGGGCCCTTGTCGTAGATCGGCGTCTTGGTGTCGAGCGCCATGTCGTCTCCCTGGAAGTCGGCGAGGCTGTCGCCCCGCAGGATGGACAGGACCGCCGCTGCGGCCTTCGGGTCGTTGACGTACCGGCGGCGCAGTTCCAGGTGCACGTGCCACTCGTGGTCGTCCGTCGCCGTGGAGACGGTGCCCGCGTACCAGTCGTAGCGGCCCGGGTTGCCAGTGCCGTCCCAGCCGTTGTGGGCGTTGAGGTAGCGGGCCCTGGGGTCGTTGGCCCGATTACGCCACACCGCGCACAGGCGGGCGTGGCACAGCCTCATGTCGGCCAGGCTGAGGTTCATGTCGATCGCGGAGGCGCAGTCACGCGGCCACGTGCCGGGCGGTGCCTTGTCGTCGGGCCTGGTCACCGAGTAGTCGGACCGGTTGACCTGGTCTTCGATGCTGATGTGGTAGCCGCCCCGCTTGGCGTGGCGGGTGTCGCCGACGATGCCGGAGATGACCGCCGACGGGTACAGCTTCTTCCAGTTGGCGGCGATGCCGGTCAGGACCGGGGTTGCTCGGGTGGCCACGTCAGCACCTCTCCACGATCAGCTTCGACGACGCCGTGGAGAACGCGTCCATGGTGATGTTGCCGGTCCCGGACAGCCGCACCGCCGTCACACCGACCGTGATCTGCCCCGCGACGTTGGTGAACGTGCCCAGCAGCACCGTGATCAGGTTGGTGGTAAGGCACCCCTGGTTGGTCGTGTCGAACTGGGTGCCCGCCGCCGTCAGCGTTCCCCCGGCCTCCCGGCGCAACCGCAACTGCACGGTGTCGCCGGCCACCGATGAGCGCACGTGCTGATGCGCGGTCACCTTGTACCGGGCAGCCGCAACGGCGGTGAAGGTGAACGACGTCACCACGGTCTCGGTGGTGGTGAACGGGCCCACACCGGCACCCGACCCCCGCAACGTCTCACCGATCCATCCGGGTGCCCACGACGACCGAACGTCGTCACCAGCGGCCAACGGCACGGCAACCTCCTCTCACAGGCCCACGATCGCGGGCACAGCCACCTGAACGGCTGTCCCCGCCGCGTGGCCTTTCACGATTCCGTTGACGGACCGGACGACCGTCGCGGTCTGCGGGCTCGACGCCCCAGTGATCACGGTGACCGTGACCCGCTCCCCGCCCACCATCAGGTCGAAGGGGAACGCCGCCGCCTTCGTCGTCCACAAACCCATGGCCGCCGGGGTGGCCAGCAGCATCGTGGTCGCCGTGGACGTCACCGACGACGACAGGGTTGCCCCGTCCGCGGTGACCCGCTGCGGGCCGTCCACCACGGCGAAGCTCCATGCCGCCGCCGGGTCCGACGTGACCACCGCTGACCACGCCGTCGGGCTGATCGTCTCCGACCAACCCATCACCAGCCGATCGATGTCGCCCGGCGGGTGCGGAAACGGCGGGTTGGTCCGGACGATCCGCGATCCCACCCGACACGCCAACCACGCCCCGACCAGATCCCGGTTCGCGGCCAGATCCAGGGGGAACGTCTGCTCGTTCAGTCCGGGCAGCGTGCCCTGGTACACCCGCAGCGACGCGTGGTCGCGCAGTTGCCCGTCCGTCTCCACGTTCAGCGACGCCGAGTCGTCGTACAACCCGACCCGCTGCTGGTGAGGCACGTTGTCGACGGTCACCTCAATGCCGTCCGGCCGGGAGATCGCCCACCGGTTGCGCAGCCGTTGATCGTCGAGGGCCGGCGCGAGCACCTCCACCTGACCGCCCGACGTCACCTGGTACGTGGCCAGGTCAACGCTCATGGCGACCGGGCGGTTGTGCCGGGCCCCGTGCGGCAGGTACGCCAGCCCGAACCCGTCCTCGGCGAGGATCCCCTCGTCGGCTTCGGCGGCCTCCTGGAGCAGCTCCAGCACCCCGAGGGTGCCCTGCGGGCCGAGGCGCTCGCTGGCACCGCCGGCCACCGTGACGGGGATGCCTTCCTCCGCGCACAGCCGCGCGATCCGGGCTGAGGCGGTCTCACCCGCGTACCCGAACGCGGCAGCAACGGCGGTGTCCAACGGCGGCGGGATCACCGACACGGCGACGTGCTGTTGGGCCATGTCCGCGCCGCCCTGCGCAGCCGCGGTCAGCCCCAGGGTGTCGATCGCCGGCAGGGTCATGTTCCCCGCGGTGGTCCCGAAGTTGACCATGACGCCGTCGACGTACACGTTCCAGCTCACTTTCGCGCCGGCCTGGTAGACGTCCCAGCGGACGTGATGCGGCTGCCCGTCGAACAGCGTGGCAGCGGTTGCGGTGACCTCCGATTCGCCGTTCATGGCCACGTCCACACCGCGCACGCTGGGCAGCAGCAGCAACTGCGGCCACCCCAGCGAACCGCCCAGGTAGGACGGGTTCGCATCGACCGTGGCGTCACCCGAGTCGGTACCGGAGCGATACATGAAGTCCACCACCCAGCGTCCCGGGCTGGCCGGCATGACCACCCGGCCCCAGATGACCGTCAGGCCGGCGCTCCCGGACCGGGACAACGCCTCCGGCAGCCACGGGGCCATCTCCCCACGCCCCCACTGGGCGAAGGTGAGCACCGCCCCCGACGGGTGGGTGCCGGTGAACGGAAACAGCGGCGACCGGCCGACCGTGGCTGCGCCCTCCCGCACCGACTGCCCATCCTCCAGCGTCCAGTACGCCACCGGTGACGTGGTGGGGATGTACCGGGCCGGAGCCGACCGGGCCGGTTTCGCCCCTTGCGACAGCCGGCGCAGGATCCCCGACGCGGTCACCCGCACGAACGCGTCCATGCCGCCGCTGGTGGGTGTGAACTGCGGTTGCCACTGGTCGGCGTACCCGGCGAGCCGGTCGTACCAGATGCCCGCCCACCGCACCCGGTGCAGCATCGGCACCCCACGATCCACGTTCGGCCAGTAGGTGGAGAGCGGGTTGCCGGGGACCAGCGCCCCGTCCGGGCAGTCCAGCGTCAGCGTCCCCGAGCTGGGCGACGCCTGCCGGGCCCCGGCGGACAGGCCCGCCCGGATCCGCACCGGGTCGGCGCGCTGCCTTGACGACAGGTCCGTCCACGACCACGCCGTCCGGCCGGCGGACAGGTTCGCGCCGAACGCCGCCCACACCTGAGTCTCGAACCCGTCCTGCGACGGCTCGTCGCCGAGGATCGCCGCGGCAACCAGGTCAGCGATCAGCGCGTGGCCGGCGTTGGAGAAGTGCACCTCGTCGGCGTACAAGCCGGCGGCGATGGCGGCCGGGGTGCCCTGGTCGGGGATGCTGGGCCGCAGATCCAGGGCGAGGACGTTCGCGTCGGCCAGGTCCACGGCGTCGATCTGGGTCATGTAGTTCGCCCAGAGGGTGGCGTCGGCGGTGCCCCGCTTCGGCATCTTCAACAGCAGCACCGTGCCGGTGAAGCCGGCGGATCGGGTATCGGCGATCATCTGGTTGAGCGCGTTTTTGAACTGGGCCGCCGTGGTTCCGCTGGTGGAGTCGTTGGCACCCCACGGCATGATGAGCAGCTGCGCGCCCTCCACCGCGCCCAACGCCGTCCACCACGCGTTCGAGCCGGTGAACGTGGCCAAGGTGCTGCCGTGGCGGGCTGCATCCACGACCCGCACCCCGGAGGCGGTGTCACCGTTGTACGTCATCAACCCTTCGGGGAACACCGGACCGGGAGACGTGACGGTCGAGGCGGCACGCGCCACCACAACGCTGTGCGCGCCAGCGGAGAGAGTCCCCGAATCCCAGATCAGCTGACCGCTGACCACGGTCCCGTTGACCCCGTCGACGACCGTCTCAGCACCACCGTCAAGCTTGATCGAATACTTGCCGACCGTTGCGCCTTTCGTGCCGTAGAGCTTCGCCCGGGTGCCGGTGAAGGCGAACGTCACCGAGTCGGACGCCGTGATGGCGGCGGCCCGGAGGCCGGACCCGTAACTGCCGGTGGTCACTCCACCGGTCGCCGTGCGCGGGTAGTCGCTGAACAGCGGCGACACCCGAGGCGACGCCGAGATGTACGGCACCGCCGCACCCGTCACACCACCCGGCTGCATCCGGGCGCGGAGCTTCTGCTGCAGCAGGTACTGCCAGCGGGTCAGCACCGACGTGGCACCGGTGCCCTCCGAATTCGAGTCACCGATCACCACGATCGACGCGACGGACGACGACGCATCCAACCCAAGTGGACTACTCACCTACGCCTCCCGTCGATACCAGCGGTGGCGCGGGCTGCGCACACTGTCACGGTGACCCGACTCCGCCTGTGGCTGACCCCGGGAACCGTCCTCATCGCGCTCGCCCTGGCCGCCGTCACCGTCGGCTTCTCGGTGCGCGGTGTCGACACGATCCAGGGATGGCTGGCCGAACCCGCCCCGGCGGCCAGCCCGCAGCCGACGTACACCGTGCCCGGAGCGATCCGCCTACCCGCCGGCCAACACGTCACCCAGGGGCAGACCTGTCAGGGGACCACCATCAGGCCGGACGCGCAGATCGTCGTCACCGACCCGAGCGGCGCCACCATCGCCTACGCACCCCTCAGCCCAGGGCGGCTCGTCGACGGGGCGTGCGAGCTGCCGTTCACGCTGACCCTGCCCGCCGGCAAGGGCCAGTACGGCATCGACTTCCCCGCGTACGGGCTGATGCCCTACACCGAGCAGGAGATCGCCGACCTGCTGGAGCTGACCATCGGCTAGGACCCGAACGCCACGTTCGGGTCGCCGCCGTAGTAGATGCGGGTGTGCTCCCGGATCGCCTGCATGATGGGGTCACCGTCCCCACCGATCCACCGGGCGACCAGCGGTGCCGGTGCCGGCGCGGACGTCGACAGCCCGTACCCGCCAGCCGACGCGGCAGCCAACGGAGTACCCGCGACCAGGGCGGTCACCCCGCCAAGCTCCGACCGAAGAGCGGGCAGCTCACCCCGGATACCCCGGATCAGACCACCCATGATCGCCGTACCGGCCGGCTCCAACAGCTTCCGGTCGCGCGCCGGTGGGCCCTTCCAATCCGGGATGCGTGACGTCACCCAGTTCAGCGTCGACTCCAGCGCGCCGAACGCCGAACGGATGCCGTTGATCAGGCCGTTGATGATGCTGCGGCCAGCGTTGAAGAGCAGGCTGCCGAGGTTGCCAATCGCTGAGGTGATCCGCCCACGCAGGCCGCTGAACGTGCTGGCCACCGAGGACAGCGCGTTGCGCACACCGCCGGTCAGCTTGTCCCACAAGCCGGTGAACAGGCGGATCGCCGATCCGATGAACGCCTCAACCCGCTGCTTCACCGTGGCGGTGCCGCCGGTGAAGATGCTCACGATGTGCGCCCACCCCGCCGCGATGGACTCCCGGAGATCCTTGACCCACTGGAACAGCCCACCGAACGCGGCACCGAGCCCGTAGATCAGGTCCCCGGCGATGCCGATCACATGATTGATCAGGTAGAAGATGACGTTCAGGGCGTCAGCGGCAGCCGGGGCCAGCGCCGCCATCACCCCCAGGAACGTCCCCAGAGCCGCGCCCAGTGGACCCAGGTTCAACGCAATGACCTCGATGATCGGACCGGCCGCCTGAACCGCCGCCAACAGGCCAGGCATCACAGCCTTCACGAAGTCGGCGAACCCCTGCGCCAGGCCCGGGATGTACGGGCCGATCGCCGCGAACATCTGCTCCAGGCTCGGCCCGATGTCGATCACGAGCTGCTTCAGGATCTCCATCGCCCTCAGCAGCGGGCCCGGCTTGCCCGGTTCACCCAGCAGCGGAGCGGCAGCCTTCGCCAGAGTCGCCTTCAACGTCGCGCCGAGGTCCGCCGCTGCCGACTTGAAACGCGGGTCGTCCTTCACGCCCACGATGCCCAGGGCGATCACGCCACCGCCGAGCGCGGCGAGGATGCCGCCCGCGAGAGCGGCGCCGATCAGCGGGCCGGCCACGGCCGCAGCAGCGACCAATCCGACGAACGCGGCCGGGCCGGCGAGGGTGGAGATGCCGCTGCCAAGGCTGCTGACCACACTGCTCGCCAGGGTCCGGCCGATGGTCTCACCAGCGGTGTTGATCCTGCCGTCGCGCAGCGGCTTGTCCAGGTCGACGTCGACGTCCGCCTGGATGCGGGCGCGGACGGTGCGGGACACCTCGGCGACCTGGGCGCGCAACTGCCGCTCGTACTCGGCGCGGCCGGCGGGCTCGGTGGGCACCTGAGCGGACAGGCTGGCCTCGACCGCGCTGATTGCGGCGGACACGTCGGCACGCAGGTCGTCGGTGTCCGCCCCAACGTCGATCTTCACCGCTTCGCGGGTCAGCGCACCCAGTTCCCGACGGACGTCGTCCTGCAGCGCCTTCGTCAGCGGGTCCAGGCGCACCGGCAGTGTCGGCTCCTGGCCGGGTCGGACCGGCACCTCGGCGGGCAGGTCACCGGGGCGGAACTCCGGCTTGACGGGCACGCTGACCGAGGTGCCGGCGAGGGCATCCCCGATCAGCGTGTCCAGCTTCGACCCGGCGAACTCCCGGGCGATGTCCTTCTTGAGGGCGCGCGCGAAACCCCGGGCTGAGGGGATGATCGCCACGTACGCGGTGCCAGCCTCCGTAGCCATCTCACCCCCCAGCGTTGATCAGTCCGAGTCGTTGCAGACGGCCCACGTACTCGCGGCGCCGCTTCTCCGCCCGCGCGTCCGGGCGCTTCAACGCCTTCGGCTTGGAGCCTTTCCCGCCGCCGCGCTGCCAGTTCGCACCGGCGAGCAGCTCCACGGCGCTGGCCAGCAGGTGGTCAGCCGTCGACCACCGCCCGGCCTCCCCGTGTAAGGCGACACCGAGCGGGGAGTCGGGCGGCAGGTGTCGGATCAGGGCCAGCAGTTCCCGCCGGGTTACTTCGCCGGTGACGATTTGGCGGAGCGACGTGCCGGGGTAGTACCGGCGGAGCGACGCTTCGACGGCCCCGCCGTGCTCCCGGATGAGCTGGGCGAGGCCGGCGATTCCCCCGGCTTCGTCCCGGCGTGCGCCTGCCAGCGGCGGAACAACTCACCCATCGCACCGGCTGGCTGCGGCAACTTCTCGAATCGCTCCCAGCCCTCGGGGCCGAGACCACGACGGAACAGGGTCTGGATCGCGTCGACGTCGCCCTGGTCGGCGACCTCCATCACCCGCCAGTCGGTGTCCTGGGCGTGGGGCAGCTCGAAGTCCTGCCCGCCGTAGCGGAACTTGTACGGGTCTTTGCGGGTCTCGGCGACATAGGCGTCGAGGTCAAACACGTTTTCGGGCATGGTGCTCTCCTTGCGGGCGTGCGGGCTATGGAGCACCGGCGGGCCCCGCGCCCGCAGACGGGCCCGCCGGTGCGATCAGGGGTTACGGGGTCTTCATGTCCTCGTCGAGGTAGTAGCGGTACGCCACCACCCCGGACCCATCCACGTACGCCGACAGCGTCCACTCGTAGACCGTGATCTCCTCCGACGACCAGACGATGTCCCCGCGCTCGGTCACCTCGGCCTTCGGCAGGTAGATGCGCTGCGCCCGGGTCGTGCCGTCGAGGCCGTGCAGCACCCAGGCGCGCACGTCGGACACCGGCGGCTTCTCCGCCAGCGTGGCACCCTCGGCGGTGCGGGTGAGCGTGCTGCCCGGGTACTGAATGCCCAGGGTGACCAGGCTCGTTTCGGCAGCGGCGAACGTCCACGTCTTCGCGAACTGGCCGGGGATTCGCCTGGCCAACGCGTTGCCCTGCCAGATGAACACGTCGGTGCGGTCCTGGCTGGTGGCCTCGGTGATGCCGTCGGATGAGATCGCGCCAACGCCCAGGAACCCCGCCGCCAAGGCGGTCGAGGCGTTCGTGGGGGGCGTGATCGTGCCCGGGGTGGTCCGGTCGTGGGTGTAGACGCCACCGTCGGTGTAGGCGCGCAGCAGATCGGTGTCGACCGCCATCGGTCATCCTCCTGAGTGCATGGTGAGGGCCCGGCGGTCGCCGGGTACTGGTCGCGGGCGCGACGTGTGTTTACGCGGGTCGGCCGCGCATCCCGATCTCGACGGTGAGCTGAGTGATCGTCAGGGCGACATCCGCCGGATCCGGCACCGGCGTCGGACCCGCGAACGTCGCCACCCGGTAGCAGGTCACCGGGCGCGGCCACCCAGGCACCGTCACGTCCTGGCCCCGGATGCCGCGCAGCAACGCCCACACCAGTTGGGCGATCGCCTGCCGATTCATCTCGTCAGTGGTCGCACCGGTGGAGTACCAAACCTGCGCCTGCAACCTCGGGGAGTCGGCCACCATGTGCAGCTCCACCCCGCCGAGGCGGCGGATCCGGACGTACTTTCCGGGCGACTCCTTCGGGGCCACCTTCGTGCCCACCGTCACGCCGTTGATGTAGGGCTCGGACCGCTCGGCGAGCCGTGCACGCAGCCATGTCACCGCGACCTGCTCGGCGTCCGGGTACAGCGCGACCGCGTCCATCAGGCGTCCCGGGCGGCGTCGATGCTGCTGGTGAGGATGCCGTGCTTGGCTTCCACCGCCAGCCCTGACGGGTGGTCGAGGGTCACGGTGGCCCGCGCCCGCTCCACACCCTCCGCCACGTCCACCGTCACCGGCAGGGCGATCCGACCAGGGACACCGTCCACCCGGATGCCGGCGGCCTCGACCTGCTCGGCGACCGCCTCAGCCTTCCGGACGAGCACCGCCTGAACGCCCTCGGACCGCAGCAGGTTCCGCATCCCCCGCCGGTTCAGCTTCACCCGGGTCACCTTGACCGACACGGCTACCCCTCCACCCGGTTGCAGTACGCCACCGTCCCGAACTCGATGCCCGAGAACGGGCTCTTCCAGGCGAACGGTTCACCCACCACCTCGTACGCCCGGCCCCGGATCTCCAACCGGTCCGTGGCCAGGACGTCGGCGCCCACCGGCATGAACACGACCAGGTCCGAGGCGACGACGTTCCGGTCGCCGGTTAGGCTCTCGTCGCGGCCGTTCTGGGCCACCGCGCACCCCGCGTACGGCGTTGACGTCGCGGCCGACCAGTCCCGGACCTTGTTGCCGTACCCGTCGTCGGCCAGGCCGGCGCGCAGCACCGCCACCGACTCCCCGTGCGGAAACGTGATCGTCACGGGTCCACCAGCTCGTACAGCGGGCCCGTGCCGGTCAGGTCCGCCCCGCACGAGCAGTACAGCGCACCGAACATCAGCGAGCAGATCGGCGAGTGGATGGTGCCGCAGCCCGGGGCGGTGTCGACCGTGAACGCCGACGGGCTTGACGTGCGGCACAGTGCCTGCAGCGCATCGATCTCCGACGGCCACAGGTTGAACCCCGACCGCTGCCGGGTGTCCGTGGTCACCGAGTACGGGCCGGCGGTCTGCTGCTGGAACGCACCCGCCCCAGCCTCCGCCCACCGCTTCACCGCACCGATCAGGATCAACTTCGCCTCAGCGAGCTGGCCGGCGGTCGGTGCCGGGTCGGTGGACGCCAGGCAGGGTGCGACGCGGCTGGCCTTGGCGTTCGCGCCGGCCACCATCACGGCGACCAACTCCCCGCCCTGCAAGCTCGCGGGCAGGTCAGACGGCAGGATGATCTGCCCAGCGGCCGCCGGGTCAGGCCCCGCGGGGATCGCCATCGTCAGCTCCCGTCGGTGAGGTCGCGGCGGCCTGCGCCCGCAGCTGCGCGTTCTCCGCCCGCAGCACCGCAGCCTCTCGCTGCGCCAACCACAGCTCCAGCGCCAACTCGCGCACGTCGTTCAACGTCAGCTCCACGGCCGCCCCCTCACGCCGCAGCGATCGTGGTGACGGTGCCGCTGCTGCCGCGCCACTTCAACGCGCCACCCTCGGCGTACAGCACCCCACCGCCTGTCGGGTTCGACGCCGGCACGGTGGTGGCGTTGCCGACACCCACCACACCGACACCGCCGCCGAGGCTGGTCGTGTTCAACGTCAGCGAGCTGACCGACGACGACGATCGGCGAGCCACAAAGCCTGGCCCGAGCGTGATGTTGCCCGTCGACCGGGACACCACGATCGGGGTGTCGATCAGCACCCCGGCATCGTCGTAGCGGACGAGCTGCCAGTTGCTGCCGGCGTTGGCTCCCGCCTCCGCCTCGTTCGTGCTGCGGATCTTCCACCGCCGGTACTGGTCCGCGCCCTCCGAGTCGAGGCTGAACATCAGCCCCTTTTCCGTGCCCGCCGGAGCGGACAGGCGCAACTCCTGACCGTTCGAGCACCGCACGACCAGGTCCGCCAGATTGGTCATGATGAGCGTCTTGTCCAGGCCGGCGATGGCGTTGTCCACGGCGGGGTTGCCGAAGCGCACCTCAAACCGGGTCTGGATCGCACCCGTGCTGTCCGGGGTCTCCACCGACCAATGCTTGTGGTTCGACGCGTGGTTGTTGGCCTCCCAGTGAGCGCCCGCCCACACCACCGGCTTCATCGCACCCACCGGCTGACGGTTCACGTCGTACCCGCCCGCAGGGAAGTACCAGGCCTCCATGGCCTTGGCGTCCTTGCGCATCAGGTAGTGGCGGATCGTCTCGCCGTACGAGTTGTAGTCAGCCCGCTGGTACGAGTGCAGGTTCAGCCGGCCAGTCGAGTCGTACTGCCCCTGCTGGCCGTCGTCCTCGCCCCCGGCAAACGACGACGGGATCGACACCGACCCCACTGTGCCAGTTCCGACGATCTGCTCCAGCGCCTGGAGCCGCGGTTCCGGTGCCGCCATCACCCGGATGACCGGCCCGTTGTCGACGATCGCGTACAGCACGTCCGTGCCGTCGGTCGGGCCACGGAAGTCCACCTGACCGCCGTACCCGTCGAGGTGCGTCGTCGAGTTGAGCAGCGCGTCGCCTGGGTCGGGGGTGTCAGTGCCCCGCTCGGTGTAGACCGGCGCCCGGTTCTGGCAGGCCGGGTCGAGGTAGTAGGTGATGACCCCGTTGGTCGCCTGGTCGCCGTTCGGGCGCTGCACGAACCGAGTGCCGGAGTCGGGGAAGCGTCTGGACGCCACGGGGCTCTCCTTGCAGGTTGTGGTGGGGCCCGGTCACAGAGCGGCCGGGCCCCGATCCCTCAGCGCTCGTCGTCGGCCTGGAGAGCCGCGATCAGGTCCGGCTTCCGGCCCTCGGAGGACACCCGGTCCGCCTCGTCGCGGTCGGCGTTGCGCCGCTCGATCTCGGCCTTCAAGTCCGCGACCTTCATCGCCTCGTAGCCCTCGGCAGCCGGGCTGGACTCCGACCCGGTGTCGGGCACCCAGGACGAGTCCATGACCTTGTCGTCACGGACCGACACCCGGGCACCGCTGGTGATGTGCGTGTACCGCTTCATCGGGGATCAGCCCTCTCAGACCAGGTCGTGAATCTTGGCGAAGGCGTTCAGGTCCGCGATGCCCCAGCCGTAGACGACCTCAGCACGGAACGCGACCTGGTTGTTGCGCTTCAGGTCGCCGCCGCCGTCCGGGTCGCCGTACCGGATGACCTCTAGGCCGATCGACTTCTGCACGCCCCAGCGGATGGCCGAGAAGTCGCCGGCGAAGCCGAGCACCTTCGTGTCGACCGCGAGGACGCCCGAGCCGCGCACCGTGTTGGACACCGACGCGCGGTGACCGTCCAGCTCCGAGACCTCGGTACCGAGCTTGAAGTTCGGGTACAGCTTCTGCTCCGAGTTGGTGCCGCGGAGCGACGAGAACTTCGAGGCGTAGGTCGGGTCCAGAGCGATGTCGCGGGGCACGAAACCGTCGGCGAGCACGAGCGCGTCGGCCGCGTCGAGGCTCACGTACGGCTTGTCGGCCGCGACGTACTCGACGAGGTTCGTCGTGTCCGTGAGTCCGCCGTTCATGGCCGCCACGACGGCGCCGCCGGTCGGGTTGATCTCGTGGAACACGCCGAAGTCCAGCGCGCGGGACAACGCCGGCTGGATGAGGTCGAGGATGTCGTCGACGACCTCCAACTGCCGGGCCTCGTCGGCCCACAGGACTTCCTCGTTCATCCGGAGGGTCTTGTGGAACTTGTACGGCTTGACGGGCTTGCTCGTCGGCGTGATCGTCGAAGCGCCCTTCTGGCCGCCCTCAGCGACGTACTCGGCCTCGCCGATGTCGAAGGTCCACGACTCGCCCTCACCGAAGGTCATCGGGGTCTGGGCCGAGAGGGTGGCGACGCACGAGCCGCCCTTGATCTTGCCGAGCCACGGGCTCAGCTTCTGCTTGGGGATCGAGAGGGATCCGGTCGCCAGTGATGCCACGGTCTACTCCTGGAAAGGTCAGTCGACGTCGAACAGGCGCCGCGTGAACTCGCGCATGTCGCTGTTCGAGCCGGAGTTCGGGTTGCTGCCCTCGCGGGGCACGTGGTTGCCGGTCTTCTTGCGCTGCGAGCCGCGGCCAACCAGGCGATCCACCTGCTTGAGCAGCAACTCGGGGTCGGACGCGGTGAGGAACAGCTCGGCGTCCTCGTCGCTGATGCCGTGGAGCTTCACCAGGTGCTCACGCAACTGGCCCGCGACCAGGCTCGGAACTTTCGCCGCCTCGGCCTCGGCCTTGGTGACGCGGTCGTTCGCCTTCTCGATCTCCGACTTGTTGGCCTGCTCGATCTCGTCGAGCCGGCCAGCCTTCGCCTTCAGGTCGTTGTAGTCGGCGAACTTGCCGCGCTCCCGGGCCACCCGCTCCGCGATGACACGGTTCAGGTCGTCCTGGGACGTGATCGGGGTGAAGGGCCTCGGCTCGGGTGGCGTCGACCCGTCCTGCTGTCCGCCGTTCTGCGCGCCCTGCTGCTCCGACATCTCTGCTCCTCACATGTCCGCGCGTTCACCGCCGCGCGTCGGCGTACCCCACCCCTCGGCGGGAAGCTTCAGTTGATGCCCAGGTCGAGGCGCATCTGGGCGAGAATCGCCTTCGGGTCGCCCCCGGCCTTGGCCCGGGCGTCGCTGTACTCCTCCAGGAGCGCGTCGACGTCGTACGGCTCCTGCTCACCCGGCCACACCGGCGTCGGAACGCACCAGCACTTGCTGTGGTAGTCGTTCGCCATCCCACCGGCGGACTCTTCCGAGTGGTACGTCGCCCCCCGAGATGCCAGCAGCCGACAGAACGCGCACGGATCCGCCCTGCCCGGCACCCGCGCCCACCGGGCGTCCGCCGGGTCGGCGTCGACGCTGTCCGCGATCGTCCGCCGGGCCGGCTGCAACACGAGCCGCTGCACGCCACCGGACAGGTGCTCCAGCGCCTGCCGCTGATCCGGTTGGGCACCGAACAGCGGACCGACCGCCCACCGGGCCACCGCCGCAGCCTGGTCGCGGGGAGCCGGGTCGGCCATCTGCGCCCGGAACCGGCCCCGCACGTCGGCCTGGTCGCGCAGCTCGTCGTACCAGTCCACAGCGGCCAACGCCGCAGCGTCGCCATACACCGCGACCAGGTCGGCGGTGAACGCCTCGACCTGCGCCACCGGGACGTCGCCCGTCAGCAGAGTGAGCAGTTGCTCCCACCACTCGGCCAGCTCGGCGAGCGCCAGGGTCACCAGATCGGTCTGAGTCGCCCGGAACCCGGCCACATCAGCCGGCGTCGCCACCAGTACCCTCCGCCGCCGGAGGTGCCTGACGGGCCGCCTGAGCCGCCGCCGCGAGCATCGTCGTCCGCTGCTGCGCCTGCGCCCGCCGCCGGTCCGCCAAGGCGCGGGCGATCTGCTGCGGCTCCAGGCCGAGCAGTTCCAACCCCACCTCGGTCTCGGCCAGCCACGGCACCGTCGCGAGCTGCTTCGCCCCAGCGTCGGCCTGCGCCGCGCGAGACAGGTACATCGGGGGGCGCCACCGCGGCTGAATGGTCGCCCACTCGGCCGGCACGTCTTCGGCCTTGACGCCGTTCGCCATCGCCAGCGCCCGCACCACCGTGCGCCGGAGATACGGCCCCCAGTCCTCGGTCGCCCCCTCAGCCTCGGCGATGAGGTCCTCACGCGACGCCAGGTACGACTCCGCCGAGGTCGGGTTCGACATGTCCGACACACCCAGCGAAGTCAACGGGATGGACGTCTCGCCAGAGAAGAACATCGCCTGCTGCTTCAACGCCTTCAGGTGCGGCTCGGGGTCCGACGCCGGGATGTGCTTCACGTCCGCCCGCGGCTGCGCCGCGTCCTCGTCGTCGGGGATGCCCTTGATGCGGCCCATCACGACCTGCCACGACGCCTTTTGCGAGCCGTCTGCGTTCTTAAAGATCGATTCGTCGGCGCCGAGCATCCACAGGTCCGGGATCGCGTAGATGTCGGAGTGCGCTTCCAGCCGGATCGCCGACCGGGCCGCCATGTCCTGGTACGACATGACCGCGCGGGAGATCCGCGACGAGCCGAACGGACGGCTCAGCCGCGGCTTGTACGGCAGCGGCTCCGCCGGCACACCCCAGTCGTGTTCCTGGACGTCCACCGTCCAGCCGGAGGCGTCCTTGTCGGCGACGATGGTTCGGCCGTCGAGGTACAGGGCCAGCGCGGTCACCTGGTCGTCGTCGCCGCGAGCGTTGACCGAAAGGAGGTTGTCCAGGCGGCGGGTGCGAGCGTTCCACTCGCCGGTCGCGTTCAGCGCGTCCCGGAAGTGGATCAGCGCCTCCGGCTCGCCCTCACCGCCGGTCGTGTTCACCACGAACGACGTGGCGTGGATCAGCGACGAGACGGTGCCCTGCGACACCTCGGAGCCGAGGTTGTTGCCCTCCCAGATCTCCCGGAAGCCCAGATCGTCCAGCTTGCCGTCAGGCCACACGAACCCGTCGAGGTTGCAGCGGCGGGCCAAGATGTCGACCGCCTTACCGGACCAGCCGAGCACGATGCCCAACTTCCAGTACTGCGGTGGAATCACCGACCCGACCAGGCGCACCGCGTGCTTCATGTCGTAGTACGCCTGACGCAGCCGGTTCCGCTCGTACTTCTGGTTGAGCTGGTCGAGCAGCCGGCCAAGGGTGCGCTGGTCGTCGTCGGAAATGCCCGGCAGGGTGATCTGGTCCATCACAGCACCACCGCCCTCCGACTACCGCCACTACGCCCTGCGCCGGCCCGGCCGGGGCGGCGCACTCTCGTCTGCTGGGCACCGATCAGCGCCAACGTGCCCGCCTGAATCGGCGTGATGTCCGACTCGGCCGTCTTGCGCGACCACACCCACATGCCCGTGTCACCGAGGGCCCGCTTGCCGGCGGGGAGCGCCGCCGACGTGAACTGCGGCTGGCCGATATGCCAGAGCCAGCCCGTCACGATCCCGTCTAGGACTCGGGAGCACCCGGCGCCCAACTCGGCCACCTTCACCGGCGTCGCCTCAAGCTTCGTGCCCTTGAAGAACCACCGCCCGGCGCGCTGCTCCAGCAACGCCGCGATCGGCCCGGCCACGTCCACCACCACCGCACGAATCTGCGGATTCGCAGCCACCGTCGCTACGAGGTGCGGCACCAGCCACGCCACACCGCGGCCCCGGGTGTGCTGGTCGTCGTCCAGCTCGAAATGCCACATGCTGTCCGCGCGCTGACCGGCCAGTGCCACCGACGCCCACGCCAGATCGGGGCCGCACTCCACGCCCAGGGCGAAGCGGTCCACCGCGATCGACAGCTCGTCGGCCTGGTCCCGCCAGGACGGCTTCGGGATCACCCCGGAGCCCTTCGCCGCGTCCCAGATGCCGAGGGCCTCGCGCAGCCAAGCCTCGTCGGATGACAGGTTCTCCCGCAGCCGCAACATCGAGACCAGCGGCGTCCGCAGCGGGAACGACGGGTTCGCCTTCGCCCACTGCTCCCGGTCGTCGGGGTCGGCGTCCTCGTCGGCCGAGCACTCGATGTACACCAGGTCGTCGGACTCACCCGACAACGCCTTTGCCCGCTTCAGGGAGAACGCCTCGCCCGGGTCGATCGGCCGGGGCGGGGTCCCCATGTAGAACAGCAGCGCCCCGTGCGGGTGCCGGGACTGGTTGGTCGCGGCGACCATGTCTTCGAGCGCCTTCTCCGTCAGGATCTGCGCCTCGTCGAACACCTCGACGTCAACCTCGTCGAAGCCGCGGCCGAACCCCTGCTCCCGAGCACCGAACATGATCACGGACCCGTTGCGGAACCCGATCTCCTGCTCGCCGTTCGCCGTGCGGATGTACGCGATGTACGGATGGACCTTCTTGCGCCGCGCGAACCCCTGCAACGCCTTGAACGTGTTCGTTGCCGTCCTGGTCCGGTGCGCCGTCCAGATCACCTTGAAGCCAGGGAACAGCACGCACAGGGCGAAGATGATCCGGCCGACCAGGAACGTCTTCGCGACCTGCCGGGGGATGGAGAGCACCACCCCGCCGATCGTCGCCGCGTAGATCCCATCGGCGCGCTTGCCCAGGATCGCCCGGCCGGCGCCCTCCTGCCACTCATCGAACACGTCGCCGAACTCGCGGCACTTCTCCCGCACCGCGGGCCAGCCGGTCGACACCACGGCGGACGGCAGGATGACGTGGCGGGCGACCTCAGATAGCCGTCGCGTCGAACGCTTCGTCGGAGACCGGACCGCCACGCTCCGCCTCCTGCCCCTCGCGAGCGTCGATCGCCTCGATGTCCCGCACCACCTCGGACAGTCGCTTCGTCAAAGCCGCCAGATCACGCGCCGGGGTGTTCGGGTCCTCGACCGCGGTGGCGATCCGGGAGCGCATCGCGACGAGCAGCTCCCGGGTGGTGCCCGTGTCGGCTGCCTCGGTGACCGTCTTCGGCCTGGCCGGAGGTGGGGGTGCCTCGTCAGGGGCGACCACGCGCAGGGCCTTGCGGGGACGCGGGGGCATGGTCACCTCCTCAGAAGAACTCGCTCAGGTCGACCAGCCGGCCAGCCTGGAACACGTCGCCAGTGACGGTGATGTACCGGCCCACCGAGTACGACTCGATGCCCGCGCGTCGCCGGCCCGGTTGCTCCGGCGCCAACCCCCACACGTGCAGCCCATCACCCGACGGGCTGACCTCGACGTACGCGCCGGGAACGCGGGCGAGCACGTCGCGCGCCCGATCGTCCGGTTGCCCGTCGACCAGGCAGTGGTCCAGGTCCAGGCAGGCGATCCCGTCACCGAGGACGAACCCGAGGCCATGACCCGCGGTCCCGCGCTTCGCAGCAACGTACGAGCACCACGTGACCGGGTTCGTGCTGGACGCCGCCTTGCCGTGGACGTCGATCGGGCGCTTGCGGTAGTGCCGCACCCAGCGATCCCGGGACGTCAGCTCCGTCGGGATGCGCGGTCGCGCGCGGTGTGCGGCGACCCGGCACCGGCCGGAGCAGTAGCGGGGGGTCCGTCCGGTGGCCGCAGCAGTGAACTCGACGCCGCAGTGTCCACAGGTGATCCGCACTCGTCCATTGTAACGAAACAACGCCCTGACCTGCAACGACTCTGGAGGGGCAAGTCCGCAACCCGCTCAGATCGCCTGTGCCGAACGGGCCACCATCGGGCCACCAGCACAGCACGCCAGGTCGGCCACGGCCACCACACGCACCACACGGACCCGCGTGGAAAAAGCCCGGAGAGAGATCCCGCCTAAGCCGGGAAGTGCAGGTGGGGTCGGGGGTGGGGGACCTCCCCCTGGGTGCGGGTCAAGCTGCCTGACCGGCGCATGATCGGTCCGCCGTCCGTCTTGTCACTCTTGATCCGATTGCATCGCCTGTGAGCTGGCTGCTTGTTCGCGAGCGTGTCGGCTCCGCCCTTGTTGCGAGGCACGATGTGGTCGACGACGTACTCACCTGGGTCGAGGTAGGGCAACGTGTAGTCGATCTCTTCACCGCACAGCGCGCATGGTGGGCGGCCCTTGGCGATGGTGGTGCGGTGGCGGTCGCGTGTGGCGGTGTTGCGGGTGGGCCTTGGCATGGCTCCTCCGTGGGTGTGCGGGCAGGCCAGCGCCGCACCGGCCTGCCCGCGTTCCCCGCCGTGCGTCCCCGTCCCTGGACGCACAACAACCCGGGAGCTTCCGCTCTACCGGGTTGTGGGCATAGGCCACCTGTCGGGGCCGTGAACAAATGATCAGGCCGAGAGTGCCGCCTGGTCAAGTCGCGGGCGTCCGCGTGTCGCACGTCGCACCTGGGCTTCGATAGCGGCGGCCTCGTCGAGCGGGGAGCGTCCGTCGACGGTGGTGAGGCCCTTGCGGTCGCGCCAGCGGCGGATCATGGCGGGGGTGACGTCGGTGCCGAGGGCTGCGGCGAGTTCGCGGTCGGTTCCCCAGTAGCGGCCGGCGGCGTAGATCACTTGGGCCTCCGGGCTCCCGCCCGAAGGTGGTCCACAATGTTCCACACGATGCCCCAGAGCCCCACCATCATTGCTGCTCCTCGGTCATGGTTTCGGCGACTTCCCGACGCAGTTCCCGCCGTAGATCGAGCCGCACCTGTCGGGGTGAGCGTGAGCGGTCGGGGCAGTCGGGCCCGGGTGCGCCGTGGCAATGCGGACACCATGGCCGTGACGCCCGGCCAGGCATCCGCGCCATCGCTACCCCACCTTCGCCTGATCGTCGAGCCACTTCTCCACATCATCCCACCGGTAGCGGACGTGCCGGCCCACCTTCGAGCCGCGCGGACCAACGGATCGGTGTCGCCACTGGTAGAGGGTCTGGATCGGGACGCCGAGGTACTCGGCGACCTGCTCGGGGGTGGCGAGGGGCCGGCGCTCGCTCATGCGTCCGCCCCCGAGACGTCGTCGTCGCTCGCCGAAAGCCACTGCGTCACGGCGCTCTCCGCATACAGGACGCGCTTCCCGCGCTTGATCCCGCGCGGACCCTTCCCGATGTGCCGCCAGTAGCGGACCGTGCTCGGGGACGTGCGAGCGACCTCG
Source organism: Micromonospora sp. NPDC047753 (assembly GCF_040642735.1). Classification (NCBI taxonomy): domain Bacteria; kingdom Bacillati; phylum Actinomycetota; class Actinomycetes; order Micromonosporales; family Micromonosporaceae; genus Micromonospora; species Micromonospora sp. NPDC047753. The sequence continues at coordinate 29,437 of NZ_JBEYSL010000005.1, forward strand.
GCAACTTCCTCGGTGGTCAGGTACCGCTCCATGGCCACCCTCCTAGACGAGTTCGTTGTACTTGGTCAGGAACCGGGCGGTGGGAACGACGACCTTGCGGCCAACGCGGATCGAGGGAATCCCTCCGCGTTCGATGGCGACGTAGGCGTGGCGGACCGAGATGCCGAGGATGGCGGCGGCGCGCTTAACGGAGATCGTGGGTTCGTCGGTGGGGTTGGGTACGGCGCGGGACTCGTTGGTCATGAGTGGCATCTTTCTGGATGTGCACAGAATTCTTGTTGAGGATCGCCGACCGGCGATCCGTACCTTCCTAGGCTGATTCTCTGCCCCGCGCACCATAAGTGTCAGTATGGTGCTCGCTAAACGATCTTTGATTCGGTCTATACCGGACACGGGGCGGTCAGCGAAGCGGCACCGCTCAGGGTCGGCTCGTCGTCGAGCACGTCCATCGCGCAGTGCGACGGCCGGCCGGGCACCCAGTGGGACCCGGGCATACCGCACGCCGAGTCCTCGACGGAGTGGACATCGTGCGGCCCGAAGTTGAGCGCAAGGCCGAGATGCCCATCGCAGGTGAGGCTGTTCTCCGTCGTCGCCGCGTTCCACCGGAGGTGGTGTGTGGCGGGCTTGCCGCAGAGGGTGTCGGTGTGGGGGTTGCCGTCGGGGGTGGCGGTGCAGACGAGGGCGTAGCCGGTTTCCGCGTCGGTCTCGCGCCCTACGTGGGCGGGCAGGTCAGGCATGGTCGGTCCTCTCGGTGGTTGGTGCGGCCCCCGCGACCGCACCGATGACGGCGTCCCGGGGCCAGATGTGCGCCACGCCCTCGACGGCCCCGGGCATCCCGCAGGGGCAGCCTTGGCCGGTGCAGAGCCGGCGGGTGGCGCACACGACGGTCCAGGCGTCGACCGGGCCGGCGGTCTGGACGTAGAGCTGCCGTTCGCCGCAGTGCGGGCAGTCGACGCCGAGCAGGGCCACCCGGGCGGGCGGGTCGCCGAGCAGATCCCGAATCCACGCGTCCTCGTCGGCCAGGTGCTGCGCGACGACCCGGGCCGTGCCGGCGGCGAGGGTGGGGATGCGGACGATGAGCCGGCCGAGGGCCGGTGCGGCGCCGGGGGCGACCTGGTTGGCGAGCCAGGCGATGCGGCCCTCCAACCGTTCGGCGACCTCAGCCCAGCGCGTCTCTCGGGTCCAGCGCGGGGCGGCGGTCAGGAGGCCGCCTGTGGGGTCCCCGTGGCCGCCGACGCCGTGCCGGGTGCCCCAGGTAGGGGAACGCAGCACGGCGGCGGCGTCGAGGAGCTGAGCGCCGTTGTGGGCGGCTTCCCGGTCCAGCCACACCGCGAGCGAGATGCGCGCGGTGTGGAGGGACCATGCGGCGGCGGTGGCGTGCAGGTGGTGCGGCGTCACGAGGCTCCTCAGGCGATCAGGTCGGCGAACAGGTCGCCTTGGCCGGCGTCTGCGGCTTGGGGTCGGGCGGCTCGGGGTTCGGGCATGTCCGCCAGCAGCAGCTGCAATGCGTACAGCCCGGCCTTCGTGAAGCCGACGTGCCTGAATCCGGCGCGTCGGTAGCAGCGGCCCGGGTCACGCTTGCGGCGGGTCTTCTCCGGGTCGACGAACGTGACCATCCCCAGCGGCGGCACGTCGGGCCAGTGCGCCCGGGTCGCGGCGACAGCGGTAAGGATCAGGTCGGAGGCGAGGTACTCGCACTCGGGTTCGCGGCGGAACAGGGAGTTCATCCACGCGCCAGCCCACTCGTGCTTGACGAACTGGGCGATGGGGTTGGAGGTCACCCAGACGGCGTCGGCGTTGTCGGTGAGGAAGACGACACACGATCCGGGCGGGACAAACTGCGGGCTGCCGACCTTCTGCCGGTTGTAGTGCCGGTCGGCGAGGGGTAGGGCACGCGGGTCGGCGCGGTACGAGCGACGCCAGGGCTGGCTCACGGCCGCCTCCCGCTGGCGACCTGGGCGACGAGCAGCGCCTGGGGCAGGAACACGGCGGCGATGGCGAGTGCGACGGCGTCTCCGGGGGTGTAGTCCCACCCGGCGGCTGCGGTGGCGGCGAGGAGCAGGGTGACGGCGGCGATGAGGGTGAGGGCGGCGATGGTGGCGGCGGCGATGAGGGTGAGGGCGGCGATGGTGGCGGCGCGGATCACGGCCGGGCCTCCCGCTCGTCGAGAGCGGCGAGGACAGCCGCAGTGCACCGCTCCCGGAGGGTGGCGAGCGGTGCCCACGGGTCGCAGTCCAGCAGGGCACGGCTGACGGCGTTGTAGACCAGGGCGTTCCGGTCGTCCTGCGCGCGCGGATCCGGGGAACCGAGGGGGGCCTCCGCTTCGGTGTCGGGTGCGTCTTCCGGCTCACGGGTCACCTCGGGCCGGGTGGCGTATCGCGCCCGCGCCCGGTCGAGCTGTTCGGTGACGTCGTCGTAGACGGCGATCAGTTTTTCGGCGGCTCCGAGTTTGGCGCTGAGGTCGTAGATGCGTCCTTCGCGCCACGTGGCGACCTGCTGGGTGCTGGTCAGCTCGGCGGCGAGGCGGGTGATGTGTTCGGCGATGCTGTGCGGCCCGGGTCGGTTGGCGGTGGTGATGGCGGCCCAGGCGTCGGTGAGTTCGCTTTGCAGCTCGTCGCGTTCGGCGGCGGCGTCGCGGTAGACGCTGCGGGCGTTGTCCCGCTGGATGGTCAGCTCGGCGATGGCCCGGTCCTTGCTGCGGTCGGCGGCGTCCTGGCCGTCGAGGTGGCGGTGCTGCTCGGGCGTGTGGCCGCAGCCGACGCGCTCGGCCATCGTGGGCACGCGGCGGGGCGTGGAGACGTGCTCAGACTGCGGCTCGCCCGGCTCCTCGATGCTGATGAGTCGAACGGTCACCTGCGACTGATTGCGTTCAGCTACGGACACGAAGTCGTTCCATCGGCGGCCGGACCACATCTCGGCGCCGCTCGCGGTGTCGATGCACAGCTCGGCGTTGTCGGGGAAGCGGGGGAAGCGGGGCACGGTCTGGTCGGTCATGGCGGTCTCTCCTCAGGCGGGGACGTTGAAGGCGTCGAGCAGGGACGGTTGGGCACCGAGCGGCCGGTTGGACCAGAGGACTTCCATGCGCTTGCCGTCACCGCCGCTATTGCCGGTGAACGCGGCCATGGTGTGGCGGTCCCACCCGGCGTACAGCTCGCGGTCGTACAGGTCGCTGGCGTAGCCGGACAGAACGACCGCGGCTTTGCAGGCGTGCAGCGCCTCGGCCAGCTCCCGGTGGTCGACGTCGGCCTTCATCTCGTGTCGGTAGTTGTTGCGGTGGTCCCGGGTGGTGCCGAGGTACGGCGGGTCGACGTAGAGCAGCACGTCGGGTTCGGCGCCGTACTTCGCGATGAGGTCGAGGGCGGGCATGCACTCCAGCGACACGGAGCTGAGACGCGCCGCCGCGGCGGCGATCCGCTCGACGTAGGCCTCGAGGTAGCCGGGCATGCCGACGGACGACCCTGTCGGGTAGACGTAGTGCTTCCACCCGGTCTTGCCCTCGCGGAGGGTGAGGCCGCGGCCCTGGCTGAGCATGACCCAGACCCGGCGGGCGACCTCCAGTTCGTCCTCGAGGCCTCGCTCGCGGGCGGCCATGTACTCGGCCCGGGAGTGCGGGGTGAGGGCGCAGGCGCGAGCCAGGTCCTCCGGTCGGTCGCGGAGCACGCGCCACCACGTCATCAGCTCGTGGTCGAGGTCGTTGACGGTCTCCATCTTGGCCGGTGGCTTGGCGAGCAGCACCGACAGCGACCCGCAGTAGGGCTCGACGTAGTGGCTGTGCGGCGGTAGCAGCGGGGTGATCCGTTCGGCGATCATGGTCTTCCCGCCGAAGTAGGCGAACGGTGGCTTCACGGCGTGCTCCTCAGGCGGTTCGGTCGTCGGCGGCGGGGATCGGCCAGCCACCCGGAGGCGGCGGACCCTGGTAGTGCGGGTTCGGGACGGCGTCGCGCTGCCGCAGTCGCTCCTCGCGCACCCACTCGGCCCGGCGCAGCACCGACGGGTCGGACGGGCCGAGCCGATCGCGGAGGGTCGCGAGCAGGTCGGCCACCTCGGCGGACCGGTCCCGGACGGTCACCGCGTCGGCTGCGGTGGCCTCCAGCTCCAGGCGCTCCCGCTGCTCGCGGGCAACCCGGTGCCGCTCCCGGGCCAGGTCGAGAGCGATGCGGCGGACGTGCACGGGCATGAGCCGCTGCTCGCTGCTGGCGTAGTGGCGGGTGACCGCGGCGAGGGCGTCGACGGCCTCCAGGTCGTGGAGGGCTTCGTGCCAGGCGAGGATGTCGGCCTGGCCGACGGTGCGCTGGTCGAACGCGGCGGCCTTGGCGAGGACGTTCGCGATGTCGGTGGCGTTCATGACCCGAGTGCCTTCCGGTCGATTTGGGCTTGCACGGCGGCGCCCGCGGCGAGGGCGGCGGCGACGCGCTGATCGGTGGTGGAGGGCCGGCCGGCGACGTGGCTGGCGCGCATGACGCCGTTGCCGGCGGCAGGGAGGGTGACCACGTTGCTCGGGGTGCGGTTGGCGATTTCGTCGACGAGGGACGGGAGGGCTCCGGGGCCGAGCCTGCGGGGGCGGAGCTGGCCGAGTCCTTCGCGGATGTGGTCGGGGTGGAACTTGTCGGCGAGCAGCTCGTGGACGTGCTGTGCGAGCTTGGTCGCGACGGTGCGGGAGACGCCGTAGGGCGAGTTCTCCCGGTACTCGGTCATGATCTGTTCGACCATCGATGGCGGTCCATCGGAGTCCGGCGCTTCCGCGTCGCGTGCGCTGGGACCTAGAGGGGCGTACGGACCGCCAGTGGAGTTCCTTTCCCTGTTCCCTGTTCCCTGTTCCCTGTTCCTTTCCTCCCGTGAGTCCTCACTGAGGTGTGCGTGAGGGTGCGGTGAGGGGTCTCGGGAGGCGCTGCCGGAAACGCTCTGACCAGGGGTTTCGTCGGCCGGTGGAGGCGTGTTCTCCCTGTTCGGAGGGGGTTCGGGGGTGGTCGGCGGGGCCGGGAGCTTGCTCTTGGTCGGACGGTTGATCCGCTGGTGCTCATCCCACCCTCGGACGGCCAGGTATGAGCGCTCGCCCACCTTGTAGCGAAGGATCAGTGAGGACTCACTGAGTCGCTTCAGGTCGAGTTCGACGTCGGTGGAGAGCCGGTCGTCGAGGGGCCAGACGGCGGCCTTGATGAGCCGGGGATCGTCGACGCAGCGCCCTTGGTCATCGACGTGCGTCCACAAGCCGATGAACGTCAGCCGCGCCTCGACCGGCAGGCTGGCCACGGTGAGCGAGGTGAAGAACTCGGGCTTGATGGTGCGGATCCGGGCCACGTCGTGCCTTCCTGATCTATGTGGTGGTGCTGTCGCTGTTCGGTGTGGCGGTGGTGGGTGGCCGGGCCCCGGTGTGAGGCCCGGCCAGCCCGGTCAGGCGGAGGTGCCGCCCTGGTCGTCCGCGAGGTAGGCGCGGGCGATAGCCAGGGCCTTGACCGACTGGGTGTGCCAGTCCTTGCGTCGTCCGGCCTCGATGTCGTCGGCGGCGTGGTCCAGCAAGTCCGCGACGGTTGCGGCGACAAGGGGCTGCCACGACGCCATGTGCGTTGCGACCGCGAACGCCTCGGCGTAGGTCCGTTGCTCCTCGTCGCCGGGATAGGCGAAGTAGGCGATGCAGGCGGTCGATCGAGTGCCGTCCTCGGACACGTCACCGGGGGCGTAGGAGCCGACGATGAGCCCGCTGTCAGGACTGACGTCGACCGTCCAGTGCTCACCGGGGAGGTTGGTGGCGCTGGTGGCCCGCTCGCGCATCAGGCGGGCGGCTTCGCGGATGGTCTCGGTGGCGGTCATGCGGCTGTCTCCTTGGTGCGGCGGGTGGTGCTGGACGTGGTGGTCTTCTTGCTGCGGTAGCGGGCCGCCCAATACGCCTTGCGGGACCACGCCTTCGGGGTCGGCACCCGGCAGTACCGGCACCCCTCCTCGGCCGGGCGGCGGCGGTGCGGCAGGTCCGCCACCGGGTAGCCGCAGGTGGTGCAGATCGGGCAGACGCCGCCGCGCTCGTTGTAGGCGACCCCGGCGCGGATCACCCCGGTCGGGCGTGGGTCCGGAATTCCGGCTCGGCAGGTGACCCCGTCGCGCAAAGGGCACTGGCGGCAGAGGGCCAGGGCTAGGCGGTTGCCGTCGTCGCCGGTCTCCCAGAACTCCGGCGGCTGCGTGAAGCACAGGCCGGCCGTCACTGGTCGTCTCCGATGCGGCGTAGGTGCTCGGCCTGGGCGTCAGCGGTGTCAGGCAGCGTGTGCGCCCGGTTCGCCTTCGGCAGCGGGCAGTGCAGGCACGGCCGCACGCCCTGGTGATCCGGGTACGCCGCCCGGTCGGGCTCGTACAGGTGGGTGGTGATCGACTTCTTCACGACGCCCGCCTCCCGTAGATCTGCCGGGCGGTCTTGCGTCCCTCGACGGCCGCCAGCGGGAGATGACCGATGTGCCAGAACCCGTCGACCAGGTCGCACCGGTACTCGCGCATCCCGCCCCGGTCGCGGTGGTTGCGGATGGTCTGCTTGGCCTGCTTCCGGGAGGAGTAGAGGCGCTTCTCGTGGGTGTCGCAGTAGCCGATGGGCCCGGGTCGCTGGTCAGCCATGGGTGGCCGTCCGGAGGGCGACGGTGAGGCGGTGGATCTCCTCACGCAGCAGCGGCACGTCCTCGGCGAGGGCTGCCTCGAGGAACCGGACGCTGGTGTGGTCGCCGCGTTCGCGGGCGTCGAGCAGGTCGGTCCACCGGTCGGCGACCGCGTCCAGGTCGAGGGTGTGCGCGGGCGGCCCGGCCGGGGCCGGCGTGGTGCCGGCCCCGGGGAACATCTCGATCACGGTCGAGGGCTCGAACCGCTTGCAACCGGCGGCGGGGAACCCACCGCGCCGGCCGGGGCCGGTGACGGGGTGGAGGGTTTCCATCCGCCCGCACGTGCAGCGGCGCATCGGGCGGATGGTCCCGCCGTTCGCCGCGCCCGGGTCGCGGCGGGTCACCGACCACCGCCGGGCTGCGCTGCCTCGGGCCAGTCGTCCTCGGTGAAACCGCCGGCGGTGTCGGTGCCGGCCGGGTCGGCGGGGGCGTCGTCGACGACCTCACCGTCCACGTAGTCCGACTGCACGGCCGCCGCGCCCTCCGGGGCGTCCGGGGCCGTCGCGATGCGCTGCGCCTCGGCGGCGGCGCGGAGCTGCTCGCGGCGGAACTCGGCGGAGGTGGGCACCCACTTCTGGAGCTGCCGGACGCTGGACTTGAGCCACATCGCGGTCTCGTGGTTGACCCACGGGCTGTACTTGCTGCTCGACCCCTGTGACGACTTCTTGATGCGGTCGATGTCGTCCTGGCCCAACTCGATCACCCGGGACACGGCGCCGTTGAGCATCCGGGCGTAGGCGTAGACGCCGATGAGCTTGCCGCGCTGGGTCTCGCCGCCGAAGTTCCCGCCGGCCTTCTTGTGCCAGGGGATCTCCTGCGGGCCGACCCAGCGGGGCGGGTGCTGCCGGTCGAGTTGGCCGGGCGCGTACTCGTACTCGTCGCGCTCGCGGACCACCTCGGCGACCACGCTGGACACCGCGCCGGCCCGGTACATCAGCTCGATGTGGCCCTGGTAGCCGGTGATGCCCAGGATCTCCAGGCGTCCGCCGACCGAGCGGGGGGTGAGGTAGTACTGCTCGGTGCCGGGCTCGAGACCCTGCCGGGCGGCGTCGAGCAACGCGGCGAGGAAGACGCCGGGGTTGTTCGCGGCGGCGATCTCCAGCTCGAAGCGGCCGTCGTCGGCCCGCTTGCCCTTCTTGAGCGCGCCCTGGGCGAGGCGGACCCAGGTGGCGGGCTTGACGTGCGACGGCAGCACCTGGGCGAAGCTGTCGGAGTACTGCTTGATGAGGCCGGCCGGGGAGTTGTCCCGGGTGGCGACGGCCTGAGAAACGGTCTGAGTCACTTCTTGCTCCTGGCGGGTGTGAGTCGGTCGGTGGTGGAGGTGGTGACGTACGCGGCGGCCACCTCCGGCTGCTCCGCCTTCAGGCGGGTCGAGTCGAGCCGGGTCGTCGGGTAGATCGATCGGGTCGCGACCTTGACCCCGTCGTGCACGGCCACCCGGTTGGCGCCCATCTCCGCGCGGAGGCGGGCCTCGAAGCGGTCGCACAGCGACTCGGCGGCCTTCTTCAGGGCGCGGGCCCTGCGGTAGCCGGCGGCGGTGGTGTCGCTAATCTCGGCCTCGGCGTCGACGAGGTCCGGGTGGAGGCGCTTCACCGCGGCGAGGGTCGCCCGGTGGTCGTCGACGTCCGGCGCGTCGTCGGCGTCGAGACGACCGAGGAACCGGCGGGCGGCTTCCCGCATGACGGTGAGGTCCCGCTCGTCGCGGCGAATCCGGTAGGCCCGGAAGCCGCCCGGCCCGAGCATCGAGAGGTGCCCCTCGTCGACGCCGAGGACGTCCATCTGCCACAGCACCTGGCAGCGGTAGTAGACCGGGACGTCGTCGGTGCCCGGGTCGCCCCAGCCGTCCCACGACGCGGTCCACTTGCACTCCAGCGGCGCGAGCACCTCGCCCGAGGTGCCAGCGGGGCGGCCCAGGCAGTCGGGGCACGCGCCAAGGCCGGTGTCGACGTCACCCGCGAGGCCGGCACCGTCGCAGCCGGGGCACACCCGGTAGATCAGTCGGTCGGGGGTGGCGAGCTGCCACGGTCGGTCCGGGTGGGCGTACAGGCCGGCGCGGGCGCCGGTCAGGTTCTCGTGCGGGTCGTGGGTGTCGAGCCACCAGTCGGCGACGACGGGCTCGACGCGGCGGCCGGTGGCCATCTCCTCGTTGTCGGGGGTCTCCCACCCGTTGCGCTTCTGCCAAAACAGGGAGAACGGCGACTCCCACGGGGACAGCCCGAGCACGGCGGCGATCTCCGACGCGCTGACACCCTCACGGCGCAGCTTGTGCCACTCCGGGTTGTCGGGGGTCGCGGCCCCAGCGGGCAGGACCTCGATGGCCGTCATGCCGCACGTCGCTTCAGCTTGCGGCGCTCCCGCTCCGAGAGCCCGCCCCAGATGCCGAACCGCTCGTCGTGGCCGAGGGCGTACTCCAGGCACTCGGTGCGCACCTCGCAGCGGGCGCAGATCCGCTTCGCCTCACGGGTGGATCCGCCCTTCTCCGGGAAGAAGGCTTCGGGATCGGTCTGCGAGCAGAGGGCCCGCTCCTGCCACGCCGGCTGGTTGCCGATCAGGTCGGCGATCTGGAGGTGTTCGTCGTTGCGGATGATCCGCAGGGTTGGGCTGCTCATGCCGTCAGCTCCCTCTGCGCGCGCTGGCCCAGCTCGGCGAGGACGCGGCGCGCGGTCAGCTCGGCGAACATCGGTGCGCCCGCGTCCTGACCGGACGGGGCCGGCGGGAGGATGTCCCACGCGGCGAAGGTCACGACCTCGGTGGCGGCTTCGATGGGGCGGAGGTGCCGCACGGTGGCCGTGGCGACGGCCGGGGTGGCGTAGTCGGCGACGTTGAAGTCGTCGGCGGCGTCGGCGGGGATGCTGCGGTACCAGAGGGCCACGCCGGCGGTGATGAGCAGCGGCGGGTAGACGACGGCGGCGATGATCGGCATGGCGTCGGTGAGGACGGTGGCGACGGCGTCGAAGTCGATCACTGGGCCACCGCCTCGACCGGGTCCTGCTCGTGGTCGCCGGCTTCGAGGCCGCACCGCTCGCAGGTCAGGATGTCCGGGCCTTCCGACTTGAACGGGTGCCGGTTGTAGACGCAACTGCCGCAGACGAACTGGTTGCCGACGCGCCGCCAGTCGTCGTCCTCGGCCATGGCCTGCGCCTCGTCGAGGGTGCTGAAGTGCACGACGCCACCGTCGTACTCGTACTTCTCGTCGCACTCCAGGCAGGTGACGATCAGGCAGATCTGTTGGCGGGCCTTGGCCAGCTCGGCGGTCAGCTCTTCGACCTTGGACTCGGCAGCGCGCAACCGGGCCAGCACCGGCCCCATCCGCTCCCCCATGAAGGAGGTGAGGTTGAGGCAGAACAGGTCGCCGCCCTTGGCGGGGTGCTCGTGGTCAACGCGCTCGGCCAGGGTGCGCCAGAGGCTGGCGATCAGCTCGTCGGTGGCCTGCGGGATGGCGTCGATGTCGATGGTGGTCATCGGTTGTCCTCCGGGAAGGTCACGTCCAGCTCGGCCATGAACGCGAGCCATTCCTCGGTCAAGGTCGGCTGCGGCTGAGAACCGCCGAGCGCGTCCACCTGGTCGCGCAGCTCCTGGTTACGGGCGGCCATCTGGGATGCCTCGGCGTGGTACTTCTTGGCCTGGTCGCTGTAGTGGCGGACCTTGACCGACTGCCGGTCGCACGCCTCCTGCGTCAGGGTCATCTCGGCGCGGAGGGACCGGATCTGCTCGTCGCGGGCGATGACCTCCCGGTCGGCGGTCCGGTACGCGCCGCCGAACAGAGCGGCGAACAGGACGGCGATGACCAGGGCGACGATCAGCGCGGCGGTCACCGGACACCACCCAGGGCCGGGTCGGTCAGCGGGAGCAGGCCGGTCAGGTGCGGGACCAGGCCCTCCAGGTACGTGTCCGGGTGCGGGTACTCACCCCGGGCGACGCCGCGCCAGTAGTCGCACGACGTGTCGCACAGCTCGGTGCCGATGTGTCCGCATCCGAGGTCGACGACGGTGATCGCGGTCGCGGGGAAGGTCTGCGGGCCGTTGCCGCCGGTGTTCGGGCCGGACGGCGGGATGTTCGTGGTCGGCAGCGTCATCGGGCCACCTGCTTCGCGGCGAGGTACGCCTCCATCTGCTCCGGCGTCACCACCGGGCAGGACAGCTCGTGCGTCTTGGTGGGCTCCACCCAGCAGGTCGGGCATCGCTTGGTGCCGACGTGAACCGGCAGGTTGCTCTCGGGGGTGCGCAGCTTCCCGCAGTAGCAGGAGCCGACCCGGGCGAGGTCTTCGCGGCAGCCCGACCGCTGCGGCGACCACGGGTTGCGCTTGTAGCCGAGCGGCCAGTCGGCGATGTCCGCCCAGCACTGGCCGGGGATCTTGTTGACCAACTCGGCGACGCGCCACTTGAGCTTCTCGATCAGTTTCACGGGTACTCTGTCCCTTCGGTCGGCGCTCCGCGATGTCCTTGCCGGGATGCGGGGCGCTGTCTTCTGTCCGGGCCCGGTGAGCCCGGTGGTCTCAGGGGTGCTGCCGGTGGTACTCGTCGAGCGCGCCGTGCAGGCGCTGCCGCTCGTACGCCCGCTCCTCCGCCGCCGTCGCCGGCCGCCACCGCAACTCCAGCGGCGAGGCAGGTCGGGTGACCGTCGCGGCCAGGAGCAGGCCGACCGCGAGCGCGCTGTAGACAGCGGCCCGGGTCAGGTGCGCCAAGGCGGCGAGGAACAGGCGGCGGTTCATGCGGCTGCCCCGTGCGCGTCGTCCTTGCTCAGCGGGTGCCACACCTCATCGCGCACCGGCCCGAGCAACGCGACCACCAGGTCGACCTGCCGGTCGGTGAGCGGGGGGAAGTCCGCGACGGCGGCGGCTCCGGCGGCGAGGATCTGCTCCTCGGTGCGCAGCGGGCCGGTCATCGGATCTCGGCCTTGAAGAAGCGGTTGAGCGAGTCGGGGCTGTCCGGGTCGCTGAGCTTGACCAGGACAGCGGCGATGAACTTCGGGGACGGCTGTTCGAGGCCGCGGGTGACCTTCGAGTACGAGGCACGGGAGACACCGAGGAACCCGGCCTTGTCGGCCTGCGTCTCGTAGCCGCGCTCCTTCACGGCTGCGTCAAACGCCACCGTGTCGAAGATCAGTACCGGCCTACCGGCTTGTTCGTTCACGAAAGTTACGCTAGTGCTGTTCGAGTAAGAACACAAGCGGGTCAGCGGTTCTTTTTCGAACGGCTTCGAGGTCAGATAGCCTGTCGCCTATGGATGCCGCCCCCGCCGCAGCGCGCCTCGCCGATCCCGCCGCTCCGCCGTACCCGCCGTTCAGAGGCGTCGCTAGCGTTCGTTCTCGAAATCACTTAGGCTCGGTTCCCGTGAGCGCAGCCTGGGACCACGAAGCCTTCTACCGAAACGTGGTAGCCCGGGCCAAGAGCCTCGGCATCGCGAACTCCACCGCAGAACTCGCCCGGGCGGTCGGCATCGGCCACGGGATGCTGTCGAAGTGGTACCGGGGGCAAGAGCGCCCGACCCCGAGGAGCCTGCAGAAGCTCTCCGACGTGCTGACGCTCCCCGACGAGCGCGCCCAGGGGAAGTCCGCGTACACCGAACTGATGGTTCTGGCCGGCCACCTGCAACCACACGAGGTTGGGCTCGCCGAGGCCCCCGCCCCTCCCCCGGCGGTCGAGCGCGACCCGCTTGCGGTTGAGGTGGAGCAGCTGCTGTCGGAGACGTCGAAGCTCAACCCGGAGGAGCGCGAAGTCTTCCGGGGTCTCGTAGAACGGCTGGTGGTCGGCTTCCGCCCTCGACGCGGAGGGCGTCGCAGCGCCTAGACCGGCGTCAACTCCACCGACGACGGATCGAAACCTGGCCCTCGCTTCTGCGAGGGCCAGACTGTTATGCGCAGCAGTGCGCTGATGGCCGCCCGGCGGCGGTGAAGCTCCAGAGCGTCCCAGCCGGCCCGGTCGATGTTCCACAAGCCGGCGAGCAGGGAAGGTGTCTGCGCGGCCTCGATCTCCGCGCGCAGCTCCCCGAGGCGCTTGTCGATCCGGCGCACCGACAGCCGGAGCACATCGGCGCCCATCTCGTCGTCGTCGCCGAAGTCGGCGATCACCTGCTCCCGCCGCTGGGCGAGTTTGTTCATCTCCGCCGTCAGCGGGGCCGTGTTCTTCGTGGTCGGCTGCATCCGCTTGCGGACCCGTCCGTCGGCCAGGAGCGCCAAGGTCGCGCCGATGACGTACGCGTCGAGGTGATGCATCGCGCGGTGGGTCTTGCGGCATCCGGGGGTGATACACCCGTAGCCGAGCAGGTGTTTGCCCCGGGCGTTCTGGCGAGGCGCGAGCGGCTCGCCGCACGGCCCGCACCTGGGGATGCCGGACAGCAGGTGGGTGCGCGCGTGGGTGATGTAGGTGAACGTGCTGGCCTTCTGGCCCAGGACGTCGCGGACGGTCTGCCAGGTTTCCCGGTCAAGGATGGCAGGCCAGGCCGCTTCGCCAACGATCTCGCCGCGGCGTTCGAGCAGCCCTGCCATCCTTGGCTTGGTCAGGACCCGACGCATGTTGGAGTGGTCCCAGAGCGCGCCGGTTACGGTCCTGATCCCGCGGTCGTTGAGGCTGCGCACGATGGCGCCCATGGGTTCTCTGGCGAGGACTCGCCTGGCGACTTCTTGGATCACTGCCTTGTCGGCTTCGCGGATGGTCAGCCCGTCCGGCTCGAATCCGTATGCCCGCCCGCCGCGCCCGCCGAGGCGGGTGATGCCTTGCTCGGCGAGGCGCTCGTAGTGGCGCTTCAGCCGGCGGCTGGTGGCGTCCACCTCGCGGGTATTGCCGGCTGCTTCGATGCGGAGGATGTACCGGTCGTCGGCGTTGTCGAGGTCCCGCTCGCCAGTGGGTGAGGCCAGCCGGATCCCCTTGGTGTCTGCGAGGTCGATGAGAGCTTCGAGGTCGGTCATCTGCCGGACCAGCCGGTCACCGTGGTAGACGACGATGGCGTCGACTTCACCGGCCTTCACGGCGGCGAGCATGGCCTCCCAGCCGGGGCGCTTGCGGTCGCGGCGCCACGCTGACTTGGAGTTGTCCTTGAAGACGTGGGCGGGGGCGACGGTCCAACCTCGCGCGGCGGCCAGCTCCCGGCAGACTCTTTCCTGGTCGTCGACCTTGAGGGTGTCGTCGAATCGGGCGAGACTGATGCGGCAGTAGACGGCAGCGCGTAGGGGCACGGGAGTACGTTATACCTGCCTTACGCAGTACGCCGAGGGAGTGCCGGATCGACGAGAGCTCCAGGCCGGGCGGGCTGCCGATC
>NZ_JBEYSL010000006.1:0-42702 GCF_040642735.1 Micromonospora sp. NPDC047753
ATTCGCGACTGCGGGGCGCGCACACCCGGCTCACCGCTCGCGAACCGGGCTCACCCCTCACGCAGCATTGCCGGCGGCGGCGCGCTCACACCTCCGGTCGGTCGCCCTCGCGTGGCGGCTCACCGTCGCGGCGGCGCAGGTCGTCCTCGCGTCGCCGCAGGTCTTCCTCCCAGCGTTGGAACAGCTCCTGGTCCTGCTGCTGGGCGCGTTCCTCGACGGAGCGCAGGAACTCCGGGTCGTCGTCGGGGGCCACCTGCCGAGGACGCTGCCGCTCGCCGCCGCCCGGCCAACCCTTGCCGGCGCCGGGGCTGGGCTCCCGGCCGACGATGAACCAGGCGATCGAGCCGACCAGCGGGAAGAACAAGATGATCAGCACCCAGGCGATCCGGGGAAGGGCGCGAACTTTGCCCTCCTCGGCGGAGAGACAGCTGATCAGCGCGCAGACGGCGAGGACAATCTGCACCAGGAAGAGGAGTACGCCAAGCCGGGCCATGCACCCATGATGACGCACCTGCGCGCGTCACCCCAGTCCGCGCAGCACCAGCAGCACTCCCAGTAGCGCCAGCACCACGGTGCCCACGGTGACCAGGGGCAGTGTCCGGCCGCCGGTGCGGGCCGGACCGCTGCCCGTGCCCCGGGGCCAGCAGAGCACCAGCAGGGTGCCCCACACCAGAACGGTGCCGCCGGCGATCAGCGCACCGGTCGGGTCTCCCGTCGCCGCCAGCCGGACGGCGAGCACGCTCACGACGGTCACCGTGAGCAGGGTGCGCCGCCAGGCCAGCCGGGTCCGCTCCGGTTGCAGCCCCGGGTCGCGTTCGGTGTTCACCGCCCGCCGACCGCCCGCATCAGGACGGCGACCACCAGCAGCAACGCGCCGCCGCCGACGGCGAGCGCCAGGATGGCGGGGAACCGGGACGCGGGCAGCTCCTGACCGAGCCGGATGGCCCGCTCGGTACGCGCCCAGTGGTCCACAGCGCGGATCGCGACCGCCGCGCCGAGCAGCAGCAACGCCACCGCGATCACCTCACGCAGGTGGCTCATCGGCAGGGGTGGCAGGAACTGCGCGGCGGCCAGCCCGCCTCCTACCAGTGCCAGCCCGGTGCGCAGCCAGGCGAGGAAGGTCCGTTCGTTGGCCAGGGAGAAGCGGTAGTCCGGCGGTTCACCGACCGAACGCAGCTCCGTCGGGTCGAACCACCGCCTGATCGCCTCCCACACAGTGGGAGAATATCCGTTTCCCTTCCCGCTTAGCCTGGTCCGGTGACTGATCTCGACGTACAGACGCTGCGCGACGCCTACGACAACCAGCTCCGCCCGGAGATCCCCGACCCGGTTCCGGCCGGGGTGACCGTGGAGCGGGACGGGCCGCTGGTCCGCATCATCGGGCTCGACGCCGGCGGGTTTCTCACCTACCGCACCCTGGGCGGGTTGACAGGTGACGCGCTGGACGAGCTGATCGCCCGGCAGGTGCAGTTGTTCCGTGAGCGTGGCCAGTCCGTCGAGTGGAAGCTCAACGAGCACGACGAGCCGGCCGATCTGGCGGACCGGCTGCGCGCTGCCGGCTTCGTGCCGGAGGACCGCGAGACCGTCGTGGTCGGGCCGGTCGCCCCGCTGGCCGCCGCGCTGCCTGTCGTTCCCGAGGGGGTACGCCTGCGTGAGGTGACCGCCCGGGAGGACCTGGAGCGGATCGCCGCCATGGAGGAGGAGGTCTGGCAGGAGGATCGCTCGCACCTCGTGACGGGCCTGGCCAAGGAGATCGACGCCGACCCGAACTCGATCACCGTGGTGGTGGCCGAGGCGGGCGGGACTGTGGTGAGCGCGGGCTGGGTGCGGTTCCCGGCGAACACCGGCTTCGCCACGATGTGGGGTGGCTCGACCCTGCCGCAGTGGCGGCGCAAGGGCATCTACCGGGCGTTGGTCAACTACCGGGCGCGGCTCGCCGAGCAGCGGGGTCGGACGCTCATGCAGGTCGACTGTTCCGAGGACAGCCGGCCCATCCTCCAGCGGCTCGGCCTCGTCCCGGTCACCACCACCACCCCGTACGTCTACACTCCGTGATCATGGAACAGCGGTTGACGGACGAGGAGCGCCTGACCCTCAAGACCGGTGCCTTCGGTGCCGTCTTCCTGGTCTCCAACGCCGATCCCGGTGTGCTGGGTGTGATCCGGGAGAGCATCGCCGCTTCCGGCGCGCTGGCCGACGCCAGTGGCACTGTCAAGGAGGCGCTGACCACCGGCCCGCTGCCGCGACTTCCGCGGGACTCGCAGCTGGAGATCGAGTCGGTGGTGCTTCCGGCGCTGGGCGAGGCGGTGCGGATCCTGCGCGAGAAGTCCCCACGGGACGTGGACGCGTACCGCGATCTGGTGTTGGCCGCGGCGGACCAGGTGGCCCGCGCGCACGACGGGGTGGCGCCTGCCGAGGCGGCGGCCATCGACCAGATCCGGGTCGCGTTGGCCGAGCCGGCCTGACCGGCCGCGCGTCGGTGAGCTGTGTCACGCTGAGTGCTGCGGGAGTGCAACCTACTGGCAGGTAACATTGCGCCGTGGGCAACTGCACAACCGCCCGCGGTTGACCTGGCGTCGACCGACGCGCGACGCTGCGCCCCATACCGGGCGAGCGAATCGCAACACCACACAGGAGGGTCGTCGAAGCGCGATGAACATCGTCGTACTCGTCAAGCAGGTGCCTGATTCGGGCGCGGACCGCAACCTGCGCAATGACGACAACACCGTCGACCGCGGTTCGGCGAACAACGTGATCAACGAGATGGACGAGTACGCCATCGAGGAGGCGCTGAAGATCAAGGAGGCGCACGGCGGCGAGGTCACCATCCTGACCATGGGTCCGGACCGGGCGACCGAGTCGATCCGCAAGGCGCTCTCCATGGGCCCGGACAAGGCCGTGCACGTGCTGGACGACGCCCTGCACGGCTCGTGCGCCGTCGCCACCTCGAAGGTGCTCGCCGCCGCGCTCGGTCAGCTCAACGCCGACCTGGTCATCTGCGGTGCCGAGTCCACCGACGGCCGGGTCCAGGTCATGCCGCACATGATCGCCGAGCGGCTGGGCGTCGCGGCGCTCACCGGTGCCCGCAAGCTCACCGTCGACGGCGCGACGCTGACCGTCGAGCGGCAGACCGAGGAGGGCTACGAGGTGGTCACCGCCGCCACCCCGGCCGTGGTCTCCGTCTGGGACACCATCAACGAGCCGCGCTACCCCTCCTTCAAGGGCATCATGGCCGCCAAGAAGAAGCCGGTGCAGACGCTCTCGCTGGCCGACCTCGGAGTCGCGGCCGACGAGGTGGGCTTCGACGGCGCCACCAGCGCCGTCGTCGAACACACCAAGCGCCCCCCGCGCTCCGGCGGCGCCAAGGTCACTGACGAGGGCGAGGGCGGCGTCAAGCTGGTCGAGTTCCTGGCCACCGAAAAGTTCGTGTGAGAGGGGGGTCTGACATGTCCGAGGTTCTCGTCGTCGTCGAAGCCACAAAGGAATTCGGCGTCAAGAAGGTCACCCTGGAAATGCTCACCCTCGCGCGTGAGCTGGGCACCCCGAGCGCTGTGGTGCTCGGCGGCGCCGGTGCCGCCGAGGCGCTGAGCGGCAAGCTGGGCGAGTACGGCGCGGAGAAGATCTACGCCGCCGAGGGTGACGAGATCGACGGCTACCTGGTGGCCCCCAAGGCGACGGTGCTGGCCGAGTTGGTCAAGCGCGTGCAGCCGGCCGCCGTGCTGCTGGCGTCGGCCCAGGAGGGCAAGGAGATCGCCGCCCGGCTCGCCGTCAAGCTCGACAACGGCATCCTGACCGACGTGGTCGGCCTGGACGCCGACGGCACCGCGACCCAGGTCGCCTTCGCCGGCTCCACCATCGTCAAGTCCAAGGTCACCAAGGGCCTGCCGTTGGTCACCGTCCGGCCCAACTCGGTCACCCCCGCCCCGGCGGCGGCCACCCCGGCGATCGAGCAGCTCAGTGTGTCGGTCACCGACACCGACAAGCTGGCCACCGTCGTCGAGCGGGTCGCCGAGCAGAAGGGCTCCCGCCCCGAGCTGACCGAGGCCGGCGTGGTCGTCTCCGGCGGTCGGGGCGTCGGCAACGCCGACAACTTCAAGCTGGTCGAGGAGCTCGCCGACCTGCTCGGCGGCGCCGTCGGCGCGTCCCGCGCGGCCGTCGACTCCGGCTTCTACCCGCACCAGTTCCAGGTGGGCCAGACCGGTAAGACGGTCTCCCCGCAGCTCTACGTCGCCCTCGGCATCTCCGGTGCGATCCAGCACCGGGCCGGCATGCAGACCTCGAAGACCATCGTCGCGGTCAACAAGGACGGCGAGGCGCCGATCTTCGAGCTGGCTGACTTCGGGGTGGTGGGCGACCTGTTCAAGATCGTCCCGCAGGCCGCCGAGGAGATCCGCAAGCGCAAGTAAGCCAGCGATACGTCAGTGGCCGCCCGTTCGCACGGGCGGCCACTGCCGTATGGGAGCTGATCGGCGAGCCGGGGAGCTGAGCCGGCCCGCCGATCAGCCCGTCAGGGAGCCCCTCAGCAGGCTGTCGCCGGAGTGGCGGGTGTTGTTGTCGTACTGCTCGGCGGAGACGTCCACCACCGAGTAGCTCTTGAGGTCGACATTCGGAGGCAGGGGCAGCAGGGCGTCCGAGCCGCCACCCAGGGTGCCGACCGAGAACATCTCCATGGTCGTCGGATTGATGAGCCAGACCTCGTAGTACCCCGGGACGCTCGGGAGATTCGCCACATGCAGATGTAGTTGGCCGTCCTGGAAAACCCGGGCGTCGCCCTTGGCCGTCGGCGGGGTCGCTCCGTACGCGGCCAGCGGAGCGCTCGCCACCACCACCGGCGTCGGGGTGGGCGTCTGATCGTCCGGTCGGAGCACCGAGACGGTGCCCACGACGGCAACCGCCGCGGCGGCGGCCGCGGTCACCGCTGTGGCCACCCAACCGGACCAGCCGCGACCCCGGCGGGATCGCCGCGCCGGGTCCAGCCGGGTCACCGTCGACCCGGCCGCCGCGCCGGAGGTCCGCTCGGTCGTGGTGGTGTCGGCCTGTCCGGCCGTCGTGGTGTCGGCCTGCCCGGGCACCCGGTGTCGACGGGTCTCGGTCAGCAACGGCCCGGCCTCCGCCGCCCTGACCTGGGCCTCGATGCCCTGCCAGACGTGCTCCGGTGGGTCGGGCAGGTCGGCCAGGCCCTGCGTCTCGGTGCCGAGCCCCGCCACCTGCTGAAGGCTCGCGACCTCCGCGCGGCAGAGCGCGCAGGTGGAGAGGTGGGTGCTCTCCCCGTTGTCCGCCTCGCTCTCACCGAGTGCCAGAAATACCAGCCGGTCGTGGTCCAGGTGCTGCACCGTCCACCTCCCATCTGCGCTTCAAGCTCGCCATGCCGCGTCGGATGTGACTCTTCACGGTGCCCAACGGCACGCCGGTCACCGCGGCTATCTGCTGGTGTGTCAGGTCGTCGTAGAAGGCCAGCTCCAGCATCCGTCGCTGGTCGTCCGGGAGGCGAGCCAACTCGTCGGCGATCACCAACCGGTCCACCACGCGGTCCGGATCCGGCTCGGTCTGCGCCGGCTCGGGCAGTTGTCGGACCGTCTCCACCACCCGGGTCTCCCGGGCCGAGGCGCGCATCCGGTCGATCACCTTCCGCCGGCCGATGCCGAGCAACCAACCGATCAGCGACCCCTTGGACGGGTCGAACGTGTCGCGGCCCAACCAGGCGGCGACGAACGTCGCCTGGGTGGCGTCCTCGGCGTCGCTGCGGTTCGCCAGCATGGACGTGGCCAGATGGAGCACGGCACGACCGTAGCGGTCGTACGCCTCGCGCAGCGCCACGTCGTCGCCGTCACGGAACCTGCGGTCGAGGTCGTCCACCGGAGGGTCCGGTTCCTGTCGTAGCGCCGTCATCGGGCGGCTCGCCTTCGATGGGGCATACCCGACTGTAGCTGCCACAGTCTCCGCCCCACTTCCCCGGTCGATGTCATCTCACCTGCTCTTCGTCTCCCGACCCCGTTGCGGATGCGGTCGGGGCCGGAAAAGAAAAGTGCCTCCGGGGCGCATCCGCCCGTCCGACAGCCGGCGTAACCCGTTCTGCAAGCCAGGCCTGACGAATCAGCAGTTATCACCAGGAGGCAGACATGCAGCTCTCGTACTTCCGTCGGGTCGCCGCGGGCGGCGCGGTAGCCGCGCTGACCTTCGCCGGCGTCGGTGGGCTCACCGCCGGCCCGGCGTACGCCGCCACGTCGAAGGTCTCCGTCGTGCACGGCATTCCGGACACCCCGGTCGACGTCTACGTCAACGGCAAGAAGACGCTCGACAACTTCAAGCCCGGTGACGTCGCCGGACCGCTGAACCTGGAGGAGGGCGACTACGACATCGCGCTCACCAAGCCGGGCGAGCCGATCGGCAGCGCGATCCTCAAAGTCGACAACGCAGCGGTGCCGGGCGGTGCGAACATCAGCATCGCGGCCCACCTCGACGCCGCCGGCCAGCCGAAGATCACCCCGTTCGTGAACGACGTCTCGAAGGTCGACGCCGGCAAGGCGCGGCTGATCGTCCGGCACACCGCCGCCGCTCCGGCGGTCGACGTCCGCGCCGGTGGCAAGCCGGTCTTCGAGGACCTCACCAACCCGAACGAGGCCAAGGGTGACGTCGACGCGGGCGAGGTGAAGGCGGACGTGGTGCTGGCCGGCACCGACACCGTGGCCATCGGCCCGGCGGACCTCAACCTCAAGGAGGGCACCGCCACGATCGTCTACGCGATCGGCTCCGCCGAGGGCAAGACCCTCGACGTGGTGGCCCAGACCATCACCGGCCTGCACTCCGCCCCGGGTGGCGTGCCCAGCGGTGACGGCGGACAGGCCGGCACGGGCGTGGACACCTGGTGGTACGTGCTCACCGGCGCCGGCGTACTCCTGCTCCTTGGTGGTGGGGTGCGGATGGCGACCGCGCGGACCGGCCGCAAGTGACGGTGCGCAATCGCGGCGCGCTGGCGGCCCTGGCCGCCGGCGTTGCCGCGCTCACCGTCGCCACGCTCGTGGCGTGCGGCTCCCAGCCGGCCGAGGACGTGGGCGGCGACGAGGCGGCCAACCTCGCGACCGCCACCCCGACCCCGTCGGCCAGCGCGGCCGATGGCCAGTCTGTCCCGGTGACCGTCGGCGAACTGCCGGCCGGGGCGGAGATCGTCCCGCCGGTGCGGCTGGTGATCCCGGCGATCGACGTCACCGCCACGATCAACGCTGTCGGCATCAACAAGCGGACAAACGATTTCGAGGTGCCGCCGAGCGTCGACAAGATCGGCTGGTACCGGTACGGGCCCGGCCTGGAGGCGAACGCCGGCTCGATCGTCATCGCTGGTCACGTGGACAGCGCCCAGCAGGGCAAGGGCGCGTTCTTCCGGCTGCGGGAGCTCGATCAGGGCGACACCCTGACCGCGACCGGCAGTGATGGCGAGGCCCGCAAGTACCGGGTCGTGGCCCGGGAGGAGTACGACAAGACCAAGATCCCGCTGGACCGGTACTTCGCCCGCGACGGCAAGCCGCGGCTGACCCTGATCACCTGTGGTGGGCCGTTCGACGCCAAGGCGCGCAAGTACCGCGACAACATCGTCGTCACCGCGGTGCCCGCCTGACCGGGCCCGCACGCGTCGGGCCGGGGTGGAGTTCCGCCCCGGCCCGTGCGCGCAGTCCCCTCCGGCATCCGGTCCCCAAGGTGTCGGCCGTACGCTGAACGGTGATGGCTTACCTGGATCACGCGGCGACGACTCCCATGCTCGACGAGGCACTGGAGGCGTACGTCGCTACCGCCCGCGAGGTCGGCAACGCGTCCTCCCTGCACGCGTCGGGCCGCCGTGCCCGCCGCCGGGTCGAAGAGTCACGCGAACAGGTGGCCGCTGTGCTGGGCGCGCGGCCCTCTGAAGTGATCTTCACCGGTGGTGGCACGGAGAGCGACAACCTCGCTGTCAAGGGCGTCTTCTGGGCCCGCCGCGCAGCCCGCTCCGACCGCCGCCGGGTGGTCTCCAGCGCCGTCGAGCACCACGCGGTGCTGGACGCGGTCGACTGGCTGGCCCAGCACGAGGGCGCCGAGGTCGGCTGGCTGCCGGTGGACGCCGTCGGTCGGCTCGACCCGCAGACCCTGCGCGCCGAGTTGGCCGCGCACGCCGACCAGGTGGCCGTGGTCACCGCGATGTGGGCGAACAACGAGGTGGGCACCGTCCAGCCGGTGGCCGAGCTTGCCGCCGTCGCCGCCGAACACGGTGTGCCCTTCCACACCGACGCCATCCAGGCGGTCGGACAGGTGCCCGTCGACTTCAGCGCGAGCGGGGTCGCCGCGTTGACCGTCACCGGGCACAAGTTGGGCGGCCCGATGGGAGTGGGCGCGCTGCTGCTCGCCCGGGACGTGCCGGCCACGCCGCTGCTGCACGGCGGCGGCCAGGAACGCGACATCCGCTCCGGCACCCTGGACACCGCGGGCATCGTCGCCTTCGCGGTCGCTGTGGAGACGGCGGTGAAGGGTCAGCAGGAGTACGCGGCCCGGGTGGCCGCGCTCCGCGACGACCTGATCGAGCGGGTCCGCCAGGCGGTGCCCGAGGTGATCTACAACGGTGACCCGACCGATCGGCTGCCCGGCAACGCGCACTTCTCCTTCCCCGGCTGTGAGGGGGACGCGCTGCTGCTCCTGCTCGACGCGCAGGGAATCGCCTGCTCGACCGGCTCGGCCTGCTCGGCCGGCGTGGCCCAGCCCTCGCACGTGCTGCTGGCGATGGGCGCCGACGACGACCGCGCCCGCTCCTCGCTGCGCTTCACACTGGGCCACACCAGCACCCAGACCGACGTCGACGCCCTCATCGCGGCCCTTCCGGCAGCAGTCGACCGAGCCCGCCGAGCCGCAGCCCTCCGCACCCCCCGCTAACCACCGGGCCCCCACCCCCTGATTTCCGCGATCTTGCACTTTCGGTCGTCTGTTCGCGTCTTGTGCGGCATATGTCCCAGCAGAAAGTGCAAGATCGCGTGGGCGTGGGCGTGGGCGTGGGCGTGGGTTTGGGTTTGGGGTTTGGGGTTTGGGTTGGGGTTGTGGGGTGGCGGGGGGTTCGGGGCTGGTGGATAGGGTTGTTGTGGGGGAACGGGCGGGACGGGGAAGGGGAGTGGGTCAGTGAGGGTTCTGGCGGCGATGTCGGGTGGGGTTGACTCGGCCGTGGCGGCGGCACGGGCGGTGGCGGCCGGGCACGACGTGACCGGCGTACACCTGGCCCTCGCGCGCAACCCACAGACCTACCGGACCGGGGCGCGCGGCTGCTGCACCCTGGAGGATTCCCGGGACGCCCGGCGGGCGGCCGACGTGATCGGCATTCCGTTCTACGTGTGGGACATGGCCGACCGCTTCCACGAGGACGTGGTCGACGACTTCGTCGCCGAGTACGCCGCCGGCCGTACGCCGAACCCCTGCCTGCGCTGCAACGAGAAGATCAAGTTTGCGGCGGTGCTGGACCGGGCGGTGGCCCTGGGTTTCGACGCGGTGGTGACCGGGCACCACGCCCGCCTCGGCGCGGACGGGCTGCTGCGGCGCAGTGTCGACCTGGCCAAGGACCAGTCGTACGTGCTCGCCGTGCTCACCCGCGAGCAGCTCGACCGGTCGATCTTCCCGCTCGGTGACCTGACGAAGGCGCAGGTCCGCGCCGAGGCCGCCGAGCGTGGCCTGGCCGTGGCCGACAAGCCGGACTCACACGACATCTGCTTCATCGCCGACGGGGACACCCGCGGCTTCCTGGCCGGCCGGCTCGGTGAGGCGCCCGGCGACGTGGTGGACGCCTCCACCGGCGCGGTCGTCGGCAGTCACAGCGGCGCGTACGCGTACACGGTGGGGCAGCGTCGCGGGTTGCACCTGGACCGGCCCGCCCCGGACGGTCGGCCACGCTACGTGCTCTCCATCACGCCGAAGACCAACACTGTGACGGTGGGCCCGGCCGAGGCCCTGGACGTGTCCGACGTGCACGCCGTACGTCCGGTCTGGACCGGCGGCGCCCGACCGGACGCCCCGGTCGAGTGCGAGGTGCAGTTGCGCGCGCACGGCGACGTGGTGCCGGCGACCGTCGCCCTCGACGGTGACCGGCTGCACGCCGAGCTGCGCCGACCGGTACGCGGCGTCGCTGCCGGTCAGGCCCTGGTGGCGTACCGACCAGATCCGGCCGGCGACGTGGTCCTCGGCTCCGCGACCATCACCGGCTGACCGCACGGCCTCGGTGTTCCCGGGATAGCCTTCGCCCGTGACAGATCAGGCGTGGCCCTGGCCGGCCGGCGCGGCAACCGGAATCGGCTCGCTGCCCGGCACCGACATCGGCGAGGCTCAGCGGGTGGTCCTCGGTGAGCTTCCCGAGCTGCCCCACCTGCCCGAGTTGCCGGCCCGTGGCCCCGGAGCGGACATCATCGGCCGGTCCGCCGGACTGCTCGTCGAGCTGCCGGTCGAGGTGTACGCGGGGCGGTGGCGGGTCGCCCCACGCCCGGGCCGCGACCTGCGCCGGGCCCGTGACCTGATGGAACGCGACCTGGACCAGCTCGCCGAGCAGGCCGAGGGGTACACCGGGCCGATCAAGGTGCAGGCCGCCGGCCCGCTCACACTGGCCGCCTCGCTGGAGCTGCCGATCGGTGGCCGACTGTTGCGCGATCCCGGCGCGGTCCGCGACCTGACCGGCTCCCTCGCCGAGGGGCTGCGCGCGCACGTCGCGGCGGTCGCCCGCCGGCTGCCCGGGGCGTCGGTACTGCTGCAACTGGACGAACCGTCACTGCCGACCGTGCTGGCCGGGCGGGTGCCGACCGAGAGCGGGCTGGGCGCGTACCGGGCGGTCGAGTCGGTGGACGCCGCCGCGCTGCTGCGCACGATCGTCGACGCGGTCGGCGTACCGACGCTGGTGCACTGCTGCGCCCCGGACGTGCCGCTGGAGCTGATCCGCTCCGCCGGCGCCGTCGCGGTCGCCCTCGACCTGGACCTGGTCACCAAGCTCGACCCGCTGGGCGAGGCGATCGACGCCGGCCTCGGGTTGCTGGCCGGGGCCGCGCCGACCCGGCCGCCGTCGGCCGGTGGCGCGCCGAACTCCGCGCAGATCGCTGAGCGGGTACGCCAGGTCTGGGACCGCCTCGGCTTCCCTCGTCGCCAACTCGCCCAACAGGTGGTGGTCACCCCGGCCTGCGGCCTCGCCGGCGCCAGCCCGGAGTACGCGCGGGCGGTGCTCTCCGCGTGCCGGGACGCCGGCCGGCGCCTCGCCGAGGACTGAGGTTTCCTGTCGTACCCGGTGGGCAGGATGACGGTCATGATTGGACAGATGCGTTCAGTGGTGATCGACTGCCCGGATCCGCGGGCGTTGGCGGCGTTCTACGCCGAGTTGCTCGGCGTACCGTTCGCCGAGGGCGACTCCGATGACGACTGGGTGGTGCTGGGCGGCCCGCCCGGTCACCAGCCGCGCCTCGCCTTCCAACGGGCGCTCAACCTGCGCCCACCAGTCTGGCCGGATCCCGATCGCCCACAGCAGTTCCACCTCGATGTGACGGTGGACGACATCGAGGCTGCCGAGAAGGCTGCGCTCGCGCTGGGTGCGCGGCGGCTGCCAGGTGAGGGTGAGGGCTTCCGCGTCTACGCCGACCCGGCTGGCCACCCGTTCTGCCTCTGCTGGGACTAGGGCGCTGGTTTCGGAAGAGCTGGCCGGACCGGCATGGGTTGCGGCGGCCGGGCATCATGGCCGCCGTGATCCACACCTCTGCGCTTCGCGCCTCCGGTTCGCTCTTCGGCCTCGCCTACGGTGACGCGCTGGGCAAGCCGACCGAGTTCCTGACCGTCGCCGAGATCGAGCGCCGGTACGGCCCGACCGGTCCACGCGAGCTGGTCGGCGAGCCCGCACTGGTCACCGACGACACCCAGATGGCCCTGGCGGTGGGTTGGGCGCTGCACGAGGCGCCGTCGTTCACGCCGGAGGCGGTCGAGCCACTGCTGCGGCGACGCTTCCTGGCCTGGGCGGCCAGCCCGGACAACAACCGTGCCCCGGGCATGACCTGCCTGCGCGCCTGCGCCGAGCTGAGCCGTGGGGTGCGCTGGCAGGAGGCCACCGTGAGCGGGTCGAAAGGGTGCGGCGCCAACATGCGGGTCACCCCGGTCGGGTTGCTCGACGTGGACCTCGACACGCTCGCCGGGTTGGCCCAGTTGCAGGCCGGGCTGACCCACGGCCATCCCACCGGCCTGGCCGCCAGCGAGCTGACCGCTTATGCGGTCTTCGTGCTGCGCGCGGGCGCCACCCTGCCTGAGGTGCCCGCGCTGCTCACCGAGCGGGCGCTCGCCCAACGCCTGGTCTACCGGGAGCGGTGGCTGGGCGACCTCTGGCAGCGCCCGGGGGTCGGCACGCCGGAGGAGTTCATCGCGCGAGGCTGGGACGAGTGTCTGGCGGTGCTGGGCCGACTGACAGACACCCTGGCGCGGCCGGACGACGGTGGTGACCCGTGCCAGGCCACCGGGGAGGGCTGGGTGGCCGAGGAGGCGCTGGCCACCGCGCTGCTCTGCGCCGTACGGCACGCCGACGACCCGGTCTCGGCGCTGGCTCGGGGCGCGACCACCGCCGGCGACTCCGACTCGATCGCAGCCCTGGCCGGCGCGTTCGTGGGCGCGGCCGTCGGCATGACCGCCTGGCCGCGCGAATGGGTCAACCGCATCGAGTACGCGGATCAGCTCGCCACACTCGGCGCGACCTGGGACTGACTCGGACCGGCCAGCGTGGTCTGCCCCGGCCCGCGCGGCCGGCGTGGTCTGCCCCGACCGGACCGGCCGGCGTGGTCTGCCCCGACCGGACCGGCCGGCGTGGTCTGCCCCGACCGGCGCGGCCGGCGTGGTCTGCCCCGACCCCCGCGGCCGACCCCCGCTCATGATCAACTCGGGTTCCTGTAAACCGGGGCATCCGGGAGCTCAGGACACCGCGACTTTCAGGAACCCGAGTCGATCATGGCTGGCGGGCGGGCATGAAGGCGGTCGAGGGTGGTCGGCGGGCGGCCACGAGGGGTGGTCAGGAGGTGGGGAGGTGGCGCAGGCTGCGGACCTTCCGCCACAGGTCGGCGTCGCAGCGGCCGGCATGGTCGGCGAAGGCGGCCGAGTTGAGTCGGATCGGCTCGGTGAGGCTGAGGTAACTGTCGTGCTCCGCGCCCGGGTCCCAGTCCCGGGTCGGAATCCGCACGTGGTCGTCCCGGTCGCTCTTGTCCTGGCTGGTGATCTTCAGAACGTCGGCGCCTCGGGAGTCGGCACGCAGGACCAGGCACGGGCGCACCTTCGACCCGGTGCCGTCGGCGTACGGCACGTCGGCCCACCAGATCTCGCCGGCCGCCGGGGCGTCGCCGTGCCGGTCGGTGTCGCGCGAGCGGGGTTTGGTGGAGGGCCGTTCGGCGCCACGGGGCCGCGGCGGGGTGGAACGACGGCCACCGGCGTCGCCCCGATCCGGCCGGGTGCCCGGACGCCGGTTGGCCACCCGGTGCCGCCAGCTGTTCCACGCCCAGCCGGCGGCCACGGCCAGCAGGATCGCCACCGCCCAGAGCAGTGCCTCGCGCATCCGTACCTCCGCGTTGCGGCGACCCGCCGGTCGCACCGTCCGGCGATCCTTGCACGCCGCCGCCCGTGCCGCCCGCCAACCACACCGCGGCCGTGCCGCCTGCCAACCACACCGCGGCCGTGCCGCCTGCCAACCACACCGCAGCCGCCCCGCCGCACGCACACCTCGACGACGCCACGCCGGCCGTCACTCGATGGGTCGGTAGCTGGAACGGCCGGTCGACGGCTACCGAGCGTCACGGGATCACCGGATGCGGCTGAGGGCGGGGTCGCTTCGGGCGCGGGTGGGCGGCGGATTGTCCCACCGGCCCGATACGGTGCCGGAGTAGCGTGATCAGGGAGGTCGCAGGCGTGTCCGAAGGTGGCGGTGTGTCCGAGGAGCAGATCGGTCAGCAGGTCAGCCCGGCGCAGGAGGCGGCGGCCGGGGCTGAGCCGACGCCGCAGGCCCGGGAACGGCACGCCGCGCTCGGTCAGGAGTTGACCGAGCACCAGTACCGCTACTACGTGCTGGACACGCCGACCATCCCCGACGCCGATTTCGACAGGCAGTTGCGCGAGCTGGAGGCACTGGAGGAGGAGTTCCCGGCGCTGCGGACGCCCGATTCGCCGACCCAGCGGGTGGGTGGCACCTTCTCCACCGACTTCACCCCGGTCACCCATGCCGAACGGATGCTCTCGCTCGACAACGCCTTCGCCGACGAGGAGTTGGCAGCCTGGGCCGAGCGGGTCGAACGGGACGCGGGCGGTCCGGTGCCCTACCTGTGCGAGCTGAAGGTCGACGGCCTGGCGATCAACCTGACCTACGAGAACGGCCGGCTGGTCCGGGCCGCCACGCGGGGCGACGGGCGCACCGGTGAGGACGTCACGGCAAACGTGCGCAGCATTCGGGACGTGCCCGGCCAGCTCGTCCCGTCCGCCGAATTCCCGGACGTCCCCGAGTTGGTGGAGGTCCGGGGCGAGATCTACTTCCCGATCGCGGCGTTCGCTGATCTCAACGCGGGTCTGGTGGAGCAGGGCAGGGCGCCCTTCGCCAACCCCCGCAACGCCGCCGCCGGCAGCCTGCGCCAGAAGGATCCACGGGTCACCGCCACCCGGCCGTTGCGCCTGGTGGTGCACGGCATCGGCGCCCGTCGTGGGTTCCAGCCCACGGCGCAGTCCGAGTCGTACGCGGCACTCAGGTCGTGGGGGTTGCCGACCAGCGACCGGTGGCGGGTCGTCCCGGATCTGGCCGGCGTGGCGGAGTTCATCGCCTATTACGCCGAGCACCGGCACGACGTCGAGCACGAGATCGACGGCGTGGTGGTCAAGGTCGATCCGGTCTCCATCCAGGGCCGGCTCGGGTCAACCAGTCGTGCCCCCCGCTGGGCGATCGCCTTCAAGTACCCGCCGGAGGAGGTCACCACCAAGCTGCTCGACATCGACGTCAACGTGGGGCGCACCGGCCGGGTCACCCCGTTCGCCGTGCTCGAGCCGGTGCGCGTGGCCGGTTCCACGGTCGCGCTCGCGACCCTGCACAACGCCCGCGAGGTGGAGCGCAAGGGGGTGCTGATCGGCGACACGGTGGTGCTGCGCAAGGCCGGCGACGTGATCCCCGAGGTGCTCGGCCCGGTGGTGGACCTGCGGCCCGCCGATGCCCGGCCGTTCGTCATGCCGACCAGTTGCCCGGCCTGCGGCACTCCGCTCGCGCCGTCGAAGGAGGGCGACGTGGACATCCGTTGCCCCAACACCCGCAGCTGCCCGGCGCAGTTGCGGGAGCGGGTGTTCCACCTCGCCGGTCGGGGTGGCTTCGACATCGAGGTGCTCGGCTACAAGGGCGCCGCCGCCCTGCTCGACGCCGAGATCATCAGCGATGAGGGCGACCTCTTCCACCTCGACGCCGAGCAGCTGTCCCGGTCGCCGTTCTTCGTCAACAAGGACGGCAGCCTGGGCACCAACGCCACCAAGTTGCTGGACAATCTCGCTGTCGCCCGGGAACGGGACCTGTGGCGGGTGCTGGTGGCGCTCTCCATCCGGCACGTCGGCCCGACCGCTGCCCAGGCGCTCGCCCGGCACTTCCGCTCGATGGACGCCATCGACGCGGCCACCGAGGAGGAGTTGTCCTCCGTCGACGGTGTCGGGCCGACCATCGCCGCCAGCATCCGGGAATGGTTCGCAGTGGACTGGCACCGCGAGGTCGTCCGCAAGTGGGCCGAGGCCGGCGTACGGATGGCGGAGGAGGCCGTCGACGAGGGGCCGCGCCCGCTGGAGGGGTTGACAGTGGTGGTGACCGGCACCCTCGCCGGCTATTCGCGCGACCAGGCCGCCGAGGCCGTGCAGAGCCGGGGCGGCAAGGTCAGCGGGTCGGTCTCCAAGAAGACGAGCTTCGTGGTGGTGGGGGACAACCCGGGGTCGAAGGCCGACAAGGCCGTCAGTCTCAAGGTGCCGGTGCTCGACGAGGACGGGTTCCGGCTCCTGCTGGAGGCGGGCCCGGAGGCCGCGCGCGAGGTCGCTCAGCTCGGGGAGTGACCCGGCCGGTCGCTGGGCACGGCGACTGGCCGCGTATACCAACTTAATTACGACTACGACCGATTCGTGACTGTCATACCGGGAAACTGGGGGCCGAGGGCGTTTCATTGGGTCACGGCGCGCGCACCGGCACGCCGATGGTCGGTCGGGAGGTGTGGTGGAGGTCGCCGACCCACGCAACTCGCTTCCTGCGGGACGGGTCGCACCGTTCGCCGCCTTCGTCGCCGGCATCCTGGCGGTCGCCGCGCTGACCGCCGCCGTTCCACTCGCGACGCTCCCCGGCGAGTTGCCCGACCTGCCGGTGGCGTTCTGGACGATGGCCGCGCTCGCTGTGGTCTGCGACGCGCGCCCGTTCGTGCCACCGGGGCGCCGGCAGACGTCGGCGGTGTTCCCGTCCACCTGCTTCACCTTCGCGATCCTGCTCGGCTGGGGTCTCGGCCCGGCGGTGGTGGTGCAGGCGGTGGGCGTGGTCGTCTCGGGTTGGCGGATGCGGCACGCCGCGTGGCGCACGGCCTTCAACGTTGGCCAGTACGTGTGTGCCCTCGCCGCCGCGTACGGGGTGATCCAGCTCGGCTCGGGCACCATCTTCTCCGGCGGGCGCTCGCACTGGACCGACGTGGCCGCCGTCGGCGGTGCCGCGTTGGCCTGGTTCGTCGTCAACTACGGGTTGGTCAGCTGGGCGGTGCGGCTGCGTTTCGGGGACCGGTGGTGGCCCACCCTCCGCCAGGGCCTCGGCTTCGAGTTGCTCTCCACCGGCTCGCTGCTGCTGCTCGCCCCGGTGCTGGTCGCGGCGGCGCGGGTCAGCGCCGCGCTGATCCCGCTGGTGCTGGTGCCGCTCTTCGCCGTCTACCGGATGGCGCGGTTGACCAACGAACAGCAGCACCTCGCCGCCGCTGACCCGCTGACCGGTCTGCCCAACCGCAAGGCGCTGCTGGCCGAGGTGGCCGAGCAGGTGCACCTGCACGCCGAGCGGACCGCCCGCGGCGAACCCGACGGGCAGCTCGCGCTCCTGCTGATCGACCTGGACCGTTTCAAGAACGTCAACGACGCCCTCGGCCACGCCGTGGGCGACCGGTTGCTGGTCGAGGTGAGCGCCCGGCTGACCGACATGCAGCCCCGACCGCAGATGATCGCCCGGCTCGGCGGTGACGAGTTCGCGATCGTGATGACCGGGCTGACCGACGTCGCTCAGGCGCGGGAGTTGGCCGACCGGGTGGTTCAGGCGTTGGCCGAGCCGGTGCCGCTCGACGGGCTGCCGTTGGACGTGGGCGGGTCGATCGGAATCGCCTTCTTCCCTGAGCACGGCGAGGACTTCGCCACCCTGATGCGCCACGCCGACGTGGCGATGTACGACGCCAAGCACCGCAACGACACGGTGGCCGTGTACGCCCCGGAGTCCGACCACAACTCCGCCGAGCGACTCGGCCTCCTCGCCGACCTGCGGCGCGTACTGGAAGCCAGCCCGTCGACCGAGTTGCCTGCGGAAGTCGAAGCGGCAGCCCAGGAGGAGGACGCGCAGCCGGACGGCAACGGTCGGCACAGCGGGCCGAGCGACGCCGAGCGGACTGCCGACGTACCCCTTGTCGCGTCGGCGGAGGTGCGCGGCGGTGACGGGGCGGCGCTGCCCACCGGCGCGCCGGCCGAGGGCGCGCTGCCCACCGCGGCGTCGGACCGGTCCGCGCCAGCGGCGGACCCGGCGGCGGCGGTCGCCACAGCACGGCTGGGAGCTGCCCGATGGTGGGCCCGCCGTCGGCACACCGACGCCGACCTGGTGCACTCCGATGAGCTGATCAACCGGATCGCCACCGGAGCCGACCCGATCCGGGGCCGCAACGCCCGTGCCACTGTCGCCGGCACCCGTTCCGGCTCGGCTCGGGAGCGGCGCGCCGGGGGCGGGATCGGCCGGCGGTCCCCGAACGGGAGCGCGGTGGGCAGGGGTCGCACCGGGGCGCGGCGGGACGTCGGGCCGGGTACACCCGGGCAGCCGCTCGAACCGACCGGGTGGGCACACGCGGACGAGGAGCCGGCCGACGACGCCGGGGAAATCACCATGTACTACCAGCCGCAGATCGCCATCGCGACCGGCGAGGTGGTCGGGGTCGAAGCGCTGCTGCGGTGGCGGCACCCCCGTCGGGGCATGGTCGACCCGGAGGAACTGATTCGGGTCGCCGAGCAGAGCGCCGTGATGCGACTGCTCACCCGTCGTGTCGTCGACGACGTGGTGGAGCAGCTCGCCAAGTGGTCGGCGGCCGGCATCGGCCTTCGCGCGGCGCTGAACGTGAGCGTCCGTGACCTGCACACCGGCGAGATCGCCGACCAGATCGCCGACCGGCTGGCCCGCTACGGGGTGCCGGCCGAGCGGCTTCAGGTCGAGATCACCGAAGGCGCGTTGATGGCCGACCCGCGACGGGTGCTGGCCACCATCTCCCGGCTGCACCGGATCGGGGTGGCCATCGCGCTCGACGACTTCGGCACCGGCTACTCCTCGCTCCAGCACCTGCGCCGGTTGCCGCTGTCCGAGGTGAAGGTGGACAGGTCGTTCGTTCTCGGCATGGCCGACGACACCGACGACGCGGCGATCGTCCGGTCGATGATCGAGCTGGCCGGCGCGCTGGGGCTGCGTGTGGTGGCCGAGGGTGTCGAGGACGAACGGACCTGGCGGATGCTGCACGCCGCCGGCTGCGACGCCGCGCAGGGCTGGTTCTACGCCCGGCCGATGCCGGCCGAGGAGTTGGTCACCTGGCTGACCCGGTACCGGCCGGTCCGCCCGACCGGCGGGCACCCGCAGCCGGATGCCGCTCGCCGCCCCACCCGTTGACCCCGCGCGAGGGCCGCTGGAGGGGGAGTCGGGGACGCGGCACCGGAGCGGAACAATAGACTCGCTCCGGTCACCGCGTGTCACGCTCCACCCGTCGCGCGGCCGGCACACCGCCCGACCAGCAGGAATTCAGAAGGGGGCACGGATGGCCGCCATCTCCCGCGAGGAGGTCGCGCACCTGGCGCGCCTGTCGCGGCTCGCCGTCACCGAGGAGGAGCTGGACACGTTCGCCGGCCAGCTCGACGTGATCCTCCAGGCGGTCGCCCAGGTCGGCGAGGTCGCCGCCGCGGACATCCCGCCGACCTCGCACTCGGTGCCGCTGACAAACGTCTTCCGCGAGGACGTCGTCACGCCGTGCCTGACCCCGGAGGAAGCGCTGTCGGGCGCGCCCGACGCCGAGGACCAGCGGTTCCGCGTACCGCGGATCCTGACCGAGGATGTGGCCTCATGAGCGAGCGGCAGCGGAGTGACGGCATGAGCGATCTCATTGGTATGACCGCGACGGAGATCGCGGCCCTGGT
The DNA here is from genome assembly GCF_040642735.1 of Micromonospora sp. NPDC047753. Taxonomy (NCBI): domain Bacteria; kingdom Bacillati; phylum Actinomycetota; class Actinomycetes; order Micromonosporales; family Micromonosporaceae; genus Micromonospora; species Micromonospora sp. NPDC047753. Next base: position 19,399 of record NZ_JBEYSL010000006.1, read on the forward strand.
GGCTGGGGGCGAGACGTCCGCAGTCGAGGTGACCCAGGCGCACCTGGATCGGATCGCCGCGGTCGACGACCGGGTGCACGCCTTCCTGCATGTCGACACCGAGGGTGCGCTCGCCGCTGCCCGCGCGGTGGACGAGCGCCGGGCCGCCGGCGAGGAGTTGGGCCCGCTCGCGGGTGTGCCGGTCGCGGTCAAGGACGTGCTCGCCACCCGGGGCATTCCGACCACCGTGGGGTCGAAGATCCTGGAGGGCTGGCGCCCGCCGTACGACGCGACGATCGTGCAGCGGCTGCGGGAGGCCGGCACGGTGATGCTCGGCAAGACCAACATGGACGAGTTCGCGATGGGCTCGTCCACCGAATACTCGGCGTACGGTCCGACGCACAACCCGTGGGACCTGAGCCGGATCCCCGGTGGTTCGGGTGGTGGCAGCGCTGCCGCGTTGGCCGCGTACGAGGCGCCGCTGGCGATCGGCTCGGACACCGGCGGCTCGATCCGTCAGCCCGGCGCGGTCACCGGCACCGTGGGCGCGAAGCCCACCTACGGCGGCACGTCCCGGTACGGGCTGGTGGCCTTCTCCTCGTCGCTGGACACTCCGGGCCCGTGCGCCCGCAACGTGCTCGACGCGGCCCTGCTGCACCAGGTGATCGGCGGGCACGACCCGCGTGACTCCACCTCCATCCCGCAGCCGGTGCCGGACGTGGTGGCGGCGGCGAAGCTCGGCGCTACGGGTGACCTGACCGGTGTGCGGCTGGGCATCGTGAGCGAGTTCGTGGGCGAGGGTGCCGAGCCGGGCGTGATGGCCGCGTTCCGTGAGTCGGTGGACGCGCTGACCAAGATGGGTGCCGAGGTCGTCGAGGTGTCCTGCCCGACGTTCGCGTACGCCCTGCCGGCGTACTACCTGATCGCCCCGAGCGAGTGTTCCTCCAACCTGGCCCGGTTCGACGGTGTCCGGTTCGGCCTGCGGGTCGGCGACGACGGCAACCGGTCGCTGGAGGAGGTCATGTCGCTGACCCGCGAGGCCGGCTTCGGTCCGGAGGTCAAGCGCCGCATCATGATCGGCACGTACGCGCTGTCGTCGGGTTACTACGACGCGTACTACGGGCAGGCGCAGAAGGTCCGGACCCTGATCACCCGGGACTTCACTGCCGCGTTCGAGCGGGTCGACGCGCTGATCTCGCCGACCACCCCGTCGGTGGCGTTCCCGATGGGTGCGCGGACCGCCGACCCGTACCAGATGTACCTGGCCGACCTTTACACGATTCCGACGAACCTGTACGGCGGGCCGGGCATCTCGGTGCCGTGTGGGCTCTCCGAGGGGCTGCCGGTCGGTCTGCAGGTGATGGCCCCGACGATGGCCGACGACCGGATGTACCGGGTCGCCGCCGCGTTGGAGTCGGCGATCGGCACGTTCACCCCGCCGGCGCTGTAGGCACGAACGGGGCCGAGGCGGGTCGGGACGGGCGGTTCACGCCGGTCCGTGACCCGCCTCGGCTGTTTCGGCGGTTGGCGGACCGGCGAGGTAGCGGCGGGCCCGTTGGGTGGTGCGCCAGTGCTGGTAGAGCACCACCGCCCAGACCACCGCGCCCAGTCCGGACGTCCAGCGGGCGGACGTGCGGTCGGTGCTGATGGCGTTCAGCATCTGCAACGCCAGGACAGCACCGAGGGCCCAGAACACCCACCGTCGACGTACCTGCCGCTCAGCCTCCTTGCGGGCCAGTGCGTCGATCTGCGGGTCAGTGCTCGACCCATCGCGCAGTGCCGCCTTCACCCGCCGACGGCTGGCCGGGTCGGCGCCGTCGGACACAGAAGAGTTTCTCGTCATCCATGCGTTGATCAGCAGGATGACTGCGACGCCCAGCGTCGCAGTCACCAGGAGGAGCAGCAGCCGGATCAGCGGGTCGCCGGCATCCCGTTTCCCGTCGGAGATCAGCATCCCGATGGCGAACGTGGCGGGGACGGTGGCCGCCAACAGCACCACCGCGGCCCTGGTCATCCGGCTTGAGCGCCGCCGGGCCTCCATGACCGGCCGGGCCTGCACTCCTGACTCTCTCCCCGTATTCGTCATCGCCGTTCCCTACCCCGCCGCCGACGACGCCACGCGCCCGTGACGAAACCCGCCCGAGGATTGATCGGACAACCCCATTAGGCTGGACAGGTTCTGTCCGGATCGCGCCTGGAGCGTCTCATGACCACGACACTGCCCGCGTACGACGAGGTCGTTGCGCGCTTCGAACCGGTGATCGGCCTGGAGACCCACGTCGAGCTGGGCACGAACACCAAGATGTGGTGCGGTTGCCCGACCGACTTCGGCGGCGAGCCGAACACCCGGGTCTGCCCGGTGTGCCTGGGCCTGCCCGGGTCGCTGCCGGTGGCCAACAAGGCGGCCATCGAGGCGATCATCCGGATCGGCCTGGCGTTGAACTGCTCGATCGCCGAGTGGTGCCGGTTCGCCCGGAAGAACTACTTCTACCCGGACATGCCGAAGAACTTCCAGATCAGCCAGTACGACGAGCCGATCTGCGTCGACGGTTACCTGGACGTCGAGGTGGGCGGCGAGACGGTGCGGATCGAGATCGAGCGGGTGCACCTCGAGGAGGACACCGGCAAGACGCTGCACGTCGGCGGCGCCACCGGCCGCATCCACGGGGCGACGGAGTCGCTCGTCGACTACAACCGGGCCGGCATTCCGCTGGTCGAGATCGTCACCAAGCCGATCACGGGCACCGGTGCGCTCGCCCCCGAGGTGGCCAAGGCGTACGTCGCCGAGCTGCGGGACGTGATCCGCACCCTGGGCGTCTCCGACGTGCGGATGGAGGAGGGTTCGCTGCGGTGCGACGTGAACACCTCGCTCAACCTGCCGGGCGCGGAGTGGGGCACCCGCACCGAGACGAAGAACGTCAACTCGCTGCGGTCGGTGGAGCGGGCGGTCCGTTCGGAGATGCTGCGGCAGGCGTCGGTGCTGGACGCGGGCGGCCGGATCACCCAGGAGACGCGTCACTTCCACGAGGACACCGGTGACACCACCCCGGGTCGCTCGAAGGAGACGGCCACCGACTACCGGTACTTCCCCGAGCCGGATCTGGTGCCGATCGCCCCGGACCCGGCCTGGGTCGCCGAGCTGAAGGCCGCTCTGCCGGAGCTGCCCCGGGTGCACCGGCGTCGCCTCCAGGAGCAGTGGGGCCTTTCGGACCTGGACATGCAGTCGGTGTTGAACGCTGGCGCGGTCGAGCTGATCGAGGCCACCGTTGCTGCCGGCACCACCCCGGCGGCGGCCCGCAAGTGGTGGCTGGGTGAGCTGTCCCGCCGGGCCAACGAGAGCGGTGTGGAGCTGGGCGAGATCGGTGCCACCCCCGCGCAGGTCGCCGAGCTTCAGGGTCTGGTCGACGCCGGCAAGCTGAACGACAAGATGGCCCGCACGGTGTTGGAGGGCGTGGTCGACGGTGAGGGTTCGCCCACCGAGATCATGACCAGCCGGGGCCTGGAGGTCGTGTCGGACACGGGCGCGCTCACCGCCGCCGTTGACGAGGCGATCGCCGCGAACCCCGGCATCGCCGACAAGATCCGCAGCGGCAAGGTCGCGGCGGTCGGCGCGCTGGTCGGCGCGGTCATGAAGACCACCCGTGGTCAGGCCGACGCGAAGACGCTGCGTGAGCTGATCCTGGAGCGCCTCGGCGTCCAGGGCTGAGAGACCCGCCCGGAGGAGGCCGCCGCCGTGACCCGGCGGCGGCCTTCCGCCACCCCCTGCCGACTGAGCGGCCACCCCGCACCCCTCGCGAGGGCGTCAACGGCGACGCCTGGATGGAGCCACAGTGACCCAGCATGACCTCGATGTCCTCGACGAGATCCAGCGGCGGGTGCTCTGGCTCGCCACCCGGATCGTGGACGCCGCCAATCATGACCGGGCCACCGGCGACGGTGTGAAGGTCGGCGGCCATCAGGCGTCCAGCGCCTCGCTGGTCACGGCGATGACAGCGCTCTGGTTCGCGCACCTGGACGCCGAGGACCGGGTCGCCGTGAAGCCGCACGCGTCTCCGGTGTTCCACGCCATCCAGTACCTGCTCGGCAACCTGGACCGCTCCTACCTGCCCCGGCTGCGGGCCCGCGGCGGCCTCCAGTCGTACCCGTCGCGCACCAAGGACCCGGACGCTGTGGACTTCTCCACCGGGTCGGTCGGCCTGGGCGCTGCCGCGCCGCTCTTCGCCGCCGCCACCCGGCGGTACGTCGACGCGCACTTCGGGGCCCGCCCGCACTCCCGGTTCGTGGCGCTGATCGGCGACGCCGAGCTGGACGAGGGAAACATCTGGGAGGCGGTGGCCGACCCGGCGACCACCGGGCTGGGCAACGTCATGTGGCTCGTCGACTTCAACCGCCAGTCGCTGGACCGGGTGGTCCCCGGCATCCGGATCAACCAGTGGCGGGGCCAGTTCGAGGCGGCCGGCTGGCACGTTGTGGAGGTCAAGTACGGCCGTAAGCTCGCCGAGGCGTACGCCCGGCCGGGCGGTGAGGCGCTGCGCGACTGGATCGACGCGATGCCGAACGAGCAGTACCAGTCGCTGTTCGGGCTGGCCGGTCCGGCGTTGCGCAAGCAGTTCCTGGACGGCGCGCCGACCGGGATCGCCGAGCTGATCGCCGGCATCGACGACGAGGACCTCGGCCCGCTCGTCACCGACCTGGGCGGGCACGACCTTCAGGCGATGCTCGACGCGTACGCCCAGTGCGACGCGGTCACCGACCGGCCCAGCGTCGTCTTCGCGTACACGGTGAAGGGTTGGGGGTTGCCCATCGCCGGCAACCCGCGCAACCATTCCGCGTTGCTCAGCTCGGAGCAGGTCGACACGCTGCGCGCAGCGCAGGGGTTGACCGCCGAGACCGAGTGGGACCGCCTCGACCCGGCGTCACCCGCCGGGATCCAGGCCGGCGCCCGCCGGGAGGCGCTGTCCCGTGCGCCGCGCGAGCGTGCGCTGGGGGTCACCGTCCCGGAAAGCACAGGAGTACGCGCAACCAAGCCGATCTCCACCCAGGAGGTTTTCGGTCGGGTGCTGGTGGACCTGGCGCGCGACCGGGAGGTGGGCCGCTACCTGGTCACCACAGCCCCGGACGTGGCAACCTCCACCAACCTCGCCGGGTTCATCAACAAGACCGGAGTGTTCGCCCCCACCGAGCAGCGTTCCTGGACCGAGGACCGGATGCTGCGCTGGACCGAGAGCCCCGCTGGGCAGCACATCGAGCTGGGCATCTCGGAGATGAACCTGTTCCTGCTGCTCGGTCAGCTCGGGCTGTCCTGGGACCTGTCCGGGCAGCCGCTGCTACCGGTGGGCACCGTCTACGACCCGTTCGTGCTGCGCGGCCTGGACGCGTTCCTGTACGGCACGTACTCCGGCTCGCGGTTCGTGGTGGCCGGCACGCCGTCCGGCATCACCCTCGCCCCGGAGGGCGGCGCCCACCAGTCCACGATCACCGCGTCGGTCGGCCTGGAGCTGCCCGGGGTGACCTTCATCGAGCCGGCGTACGCGGCCACCCTCGACTGGCTGCTCTGCGACGCGCTCGGCCAGATCGCCGGTGGGTCGGCACCGGCCGCCACCGCCGCACCTGCCGAGGACGGCGCGTACTACTTCCGGTTGAGCACCCGACCACTGGACCAGACGCCGTTCGAGGCGGCCCGGGCGCGGCTCGGCGACGCGGTGCTGCGCCGGCAGGTCGTCGCCGGGGCGTACCGGCTGGTCGACGCGCACCAGGCGTACCCGCACCTGGTCGACGCCCCGGTGGTGCAGCTGGCCGCCTCCGGCGCGGTGCTGCCCGAGGTGCTGGCCGCCGCTGCGGAGCTGGCCGACGAGGGCGTCGCCGCGCACGTGGTGGACGTGACCTCGCTGGACCGGCTCTACCGGGCCTGGCAGCGCACCCTTCGCCAGGGCGTGCGGACGGCCACGGTGCCCAGCGTGCCGGGCGCGTTGCGGTCCGCGTTCGCCGATCGGGTGCCGGTGGTGTCGGTGCACGACGCCGCGTCGCACGCGATGGCCTGGCTCGGTTCGGCGGTCGGCGCACCGGCGGTGCCGCTCGGTGTGGACGAGTTCGGCCAGTCCGGCAGCGTCGCCGAGCTGTACGAACTGCACGACCTGCTGCCCGGCAGCATCGTCAACGCCGCCCTGGCCGCCATCGCCCTGCGCTGACCGGCCGGCCCGCTGGCGGGCGTCGGCGTCGGCTCAGCCGGTCGGGGTGGGCGTGGGTGTGGCGGGGACGCCGCCGCTCAGCGTCGGTGTGGGCGTGGGTGTGGCGGGGACGCCGGCGGTCGGGTTCTCCACCAGGCGTCGTTCCAGGTTGACCTGGGCCTGCCCGGTGCCGCCGACGGTGATGGTGTCGTACGCCTGGAGCAGCTTCTGCTGGTCGAAGTAGAGCACGCTCATCGACAGCGGGGTGGGCTTCTCGCCCTCCAGGCCACGCAGCCCGGCGCCGCCGGTGGAGCCCTCCACCATCAGCGTGGTGGGCTGCTGCCCGGGCGCCTGCGGCAGCTCGGAGACCTGCCGGGAGTGGGTGTGCCCGGCCAGCACCAACGGGCACGTGCCGGCGAGCGGCCCGGCCGACGCGGGGTCGTGCACCAGCGCGATGTTGACCGGTCGCGGTGAGCTGCGGACCGTCGCAGCGAGCTGGTTGCCCGCTCCGATCACCTGGTCGGCCACCTGCTGGGTCAACCCGCTGCCGGCCGGGGAGGTGTTCTTGTCCGGGGTGAAGCGCGGGTCGCCGATGCCGGCGATGGTCAGCCCGGCGACGGTCGTCGTCGTGTTGTTCAGCACGATCGCGTTCGGCTGACGGGCCACCGCGGCGGCGGTCTTGCCGGAGTCGTGGTTGCCCCGGATGAAGACGTACGGCTTCTTCAGCAGGCCGATCGAGGCCACGAAGGAGGCTTCCGGTTCGCTGCCCCAGTCGGTGATGTCCCCGGTGTCGATCACCACGTCGATGCCGAACTGCTCCACGACCGTCCGGATCAGCTGCCAGCCGGTCGGGTTGAGGTGCATGTCGGAGACGTGCAGCACCCGGGTGGTGCCCGGGGTCGGCTCCAACAGCGGAAGCGCCGACACAGTGGTGTAGAGCTGGCTGACGTTGCCGACCAGGCGCTGCAACTGCTCCGCGTACTTGGTGTAGTCGTTGGCGATCCGGCGGGCGTCACCGACGATGGCCGGCGCGTTGACCAGCAGCCCCTCGTAGCGCGGTTCCTCGATGGCCTGCGGGCGAAGGGTGGCCGCCGCCGTGCCGAGGCTGCTGGCGGTGACCAGCAGCGCCAACCCTCCCGCCCAGGCGGTCCGCCGGACGTCGCGGAAGATCAGCCCGGCCAGGATCAACGTGACGAGCACCGACGCGCCGAGGGTACGCAGACCGAGGCGCATCACCCCGGAGCGGACGTCCTCCACCGCGCTCTGGCTGGCCCGGCTGATGCTGGCGGGATCGTCGATCAGCGCCTCGGTGCGCCCCTGGTCGAGGGCGCCCAGCCGGACGGTGAGATGGGTCGGCCCGTCGTGGCTGTCGAGCAGCAGCGCGCCGAGCGGCGGGATGTCGACGGTGGTGCCGCCGTCCCGGGCGGGGGAGATGCTGAGATTGGCCCGGAACGGGCCGATGTCGGTGCTCACCTGGCCACCGGCGAGCACCCCGAGCACCGCCCCGGCCAGGGCCACGGCGAGGACGGCGACGATCAGCCCGAGGCGACGCAGCGGGCCGGCCGCTCCGACCCACCAACCGGTAGGGCGTGGCCGATCGTCGCCGGTCACCGGGTCGTCCCGGTCATCGGCGTCGTCGTGCCGCTCGTCGCGTTGCCCGCCATGCTGAGAGTCTGACCTGCCCGTCGGAAGATCTTGGCAAACCTGAACGGATGGTGACGCAATCAGCTGCGTCCGCCGTCACCACCCGCGAAGACCACCCGCAGGAGCCGGTCGTCGTCGCCCGCCGGGTCGCCCCGGCCGTCGTGGTTGGAGGTGCTCACCCAGAGCGACCCGTCCGGTGCCGCGGCCACCGCACGCAGCCGACCGTAGCGGTTGGTGAGCAGCTCACTGGGCTTTCCGAGCAGGGTGCCGGTGTCGGTCAGCTCCATCACCCAGAGGCGCTTGCCGCGCAGACAGCCGGTGACCAGCAGCCGGTCCGTGGCGGCCAGGCCGGAGCAGGACGCATCCGACGTCGCCCACTGCACGATCGGGTCGGTGAACCGCTTGTCGCCGGCCTGACCCTCGACCTCCGGCCAGCCGTAGTTGCCGCCCTTGGTGATCTGGTTGATCTCGTCCCAGGTGTTCTGGCCGAACTCGACGGCGTACATCCGCTTCGCGGCGTCCCAGGCGAAACCCTGGACGTTGCGGTGCCCCAGGGACCAGACCGGGGAGTTGGGGTACGGGTTGCCGGCGGCGGGCTTGCCGTCCGGGGTGATTCGCAGGATCTTGCCGCCGAGGCTCTTCACGTCCTGCGAGAGGGGGCGCTGGCCGGCGTCACCGGTGCTGACGTAGAGCTGCTTGTCCGGGCCGAAGCCGAGCCCTCCGCCGTTGTGCACATTGGCTTTGGGGATGCCGGTGAGGATCGGGGTGGGCTGCCCGCCGAGTTGCAGTCGGGCGACCCGGTTGTCCCGTTCGGCGGTGTAGTAGACGAACACCGTCCGGTCCCGGGCGTAGTCGGGGGAGACGGCGATGCCGAGCAGGCCACCCTCGCCCGCCGCGGCCACGTCGGGGATCGTCTGCACCGGGCGGACCCGCAGCCCGTCCGGCCCGGACTCGGGCCCGACCTGGAGGATCCGGCCGTTGTCCCGTTCGGTGACCAGCGCGCCGCCGTCCGGGAGGAAGGCGATCGCCCACGGCACCCGCAGCCCCTTGGCGAGCACCGTCGCGACCGCCTGCTGGCCGGCGCCACCGGGGCCCGCCGACGCGGACGGGGTGGGCAGGTTGGGCGGTTCGCCGGCCGGGTCGGGCTCCGGCTCACCGAAACTGCAACCGGCGGTGAACAGCAGCGCCGCGCAGGACGCCGCGAGGGCCACCCGGAGGCGGCGGATGCGAGGGTACGGGGGACGGGCGCTCACCCGGCCCAGGGTAGCCCGCCGCGCGACCCGGCCGGGCCCGTCGAGATGCAACGGATGCCGATGGGCCCGCCCGATGAGCCCCGGTGGGCCACTCACCGAGCCCGCAGGGCCAGCAGCGCGGTGTCGTCCTCACGGTGCTGGATCGAGGCGAGCAGCAGGTCGCACAGGTCGTCGAGGGGCAGCTTGTCGGTGTCGGACAGCCGGCCCGCCAACTCTGCCAACCCCTCGTCGATCGAGCGGTCCCGCCGTTCGATCAGCCCGTCGGTGTAGAGCAGCAGGGTGTCGCCGGTGGCCAGGCTGCTGCTGTGGCTGCTCCGCGGCGACGGACGGGCCAGGCCGAGCAGCGGCTCCGGTGTGCCCTGGAGGACCTCGACCGCCCCGCCGGAGCGGACCACCAGGGCCGGCGGGTGCCCCGCGTTGGACCAGGTCATCTCGTGCGCACCGGCGCGCTGCGGACAGATCCGCACCAGCGTCGCGGTGGCGGCGATCGGCAGCCGCAGGCCACGGATCGCGCCGTCCAGGTTGCTCATCAGCACTCCGACCGCGTCCGGCCGACCGAAGGCGTCGCCCCGCACCAGGTTGCGTAGCTGGCCCATTGTCGCTGCCGCCTCGATGTCGTGCCCGGCCACGTCCCCGATCGCCGCGATCACGTCGCCGTCGGGCTGCACGAAGGTGTCGTACCAGTCACCGCCCACCTCCACCCGGTCGGCCGCCGGCTGGTAGCGGGCCGCCAGCTCCAGCTCCGCCACCACCGGCAGCCGGGGCAGCATGCTGTGTTGCAGGACCTCGGCGACGTGCCGCTGCTCGCCGTACATCGAGCTGTTGCCGACGGCCTGGCCGGCCCGGCGGCCGATGTCCACTGCGGTGAGCAGGTCGCGGTCGTCGAACGGCTGACGCTGGCCGTCGTTGACGAGCGTGATCGCCCCCAGCACCGTGCCGCCGGCGGCCCGCACCGGCACGCTCAGGTAGGAGGCGATGCCCAGGCGCTGCGCGATCAGTGTCATCTCCGGGTTGGTGCTGCCCCTCGTGACGTCGGCCAGCGACGCCACGCTGCCGAGCCGGGGCTGGCCGGTCCGGAGCACCGCCCGGATGACCGACTCGGCGCTCAGCCCGCTGCCCAGCAGCTCGCCGAACCGGTCGATGTCCGCCGTGCGGGCCGGGTCCCGGTGCACCGACACCACCTCGCGGGGCAGGCCGGTCGGCCCGATCAGGGTGAGCAGGCACCAGTCGGCGAGCAACGGCACCATGGTGGCGGCGAGCCGGCGCAGCGCGGTGCCCACGTCCAGGGTGCCGGCCAACGTCTCGCTCACCCCGGCCAGCAGCTCCAGCCGCTCGTGTGCCTGCACGGCCCGCCGCTGCGCCTCCTGTGCGCCGTCGAGCGCGATCCGCAGCCGCAGCTCCGACGAGCAGGCGGCGGCAAGGTCGGCCAGGGTCCGCAGCTGCGCTGCCGTCCAGGCGCGGGGCTTGCTGTCGATGGCGCAGAGCGAGCCGAGCACCCGGCCGGAGAGGTCGGTCAGCGGCATTCCCGCGTACGCGACCACGCCGAGGTCGTCGATGGCCAGGTTGTCCCGGACGCGGGGGTAGAGCCGGGCGTCCGGCAGCACCATCGGGGCCTCGATGTCCACCACGTGCTGGCAGAACGAGTGGCTCAACGGAGTCTGCCGCCGCTGCGACCAAGGGTCGGGCAACCCGACAGCGCCCGGAAAGAACTGTCGGTCGGCGGAGACCAGGGAGACCAACGCGACAGGCACGTCCAACAGGTCGCTGACCAGCCGGGCGAACCTGTCGAACGCCTCGTCCGGGGTGGCGTCGAGCCCGGTGTCGGCGAGCGCGCGCAACCGATCCGGATCGCCGAGCGCCGCGGGTGGGGCGATCGAACGCCGGTTGGTGGCGGGGGAGCCGTCGGTCATCGTGCACCTGTCTGCCGGGCGGAGGCGGACCCGCCCTCCGACCCTTTCTTATACCTCGCACGGGCCCGTGCCGAACATCGGTGTGCTGAGTCTCGCCCGTCCCGGCCTCGTGCGCCACAGTCCGGCATACCCGTTCGCCGCCGTGCCCGCACCAGCCGCCGCGTCGGGGACTATCGTCGGCGGACGTGAAGGTATGGATTCCGCACCAGGCCGGCCTGAACCTCCTGGGCGAGCTGCCCGCGAGCGTGACGGTGGAGGTCTTCGAGCACACCGACCGGATGCCGTCCGGGCCGGCCGACGTCCGCTTCTGGGTGCCGCCGTTCCTGGGTGGCTCGGACGGGACGGCGGTGCTGCGGGAGCTGCCCGACCTGGCGGTGGTGCAGTTGCTCTCCGCCGGGGCGGACGCCTGGGCCGGCCGGACACCGCCTGCGGTGACGCTCTGCGATGCCCGGGGCGTGCACGACCCGTCCACCGCCGAGTGGGTCGTCACCGCGATCCTCACCCAGTTGCGGGCGTTCCCGGCGTTCGTCCGGGCGCAGGCCGAGCGGCGCTGGACGTTCGCGGAGAACACCCCGACCGACGAGCTGACCGGCAAGCGGGTGCTCATCGTCGGGGCCGGCTCGATCGGCGCGGCCGTGCGCGACCGGCTCGCCCCGTTCGACGTGAGCTTCACCCTTGTCGCCAGGTCGGCCCGCCCGGAGCAGGGGGTGCACGCCGTGGAGGAGCTGCCCCGGCTGCTGCCCGACGCGGACGTGGTGGTGGTGATCGTGCCGCTCACCGACCAGACCCGTGGCCTGATCGACGAGAAGTTCCTGGCCGCGATGCCCGATGGGGCGCTGCTGGTCAACGCTGCCCGGGGCCCGGTGGCGCACACCGAGGCGCTCGTCGCCGAGCTGGGGACCGGTCGGATCTCGGCGGCGTTGGACGTCACCGACCCGGAGCCGCTGCCCGCCGACTCGCCGCTCTGGGTCATGCCGAACGTGCTTCTCACCCCGCACGTCGGCGGGTCGGTGCGCGGGTTGTTGCCACGGGCCTACCGACTGGTGGGCGATCAGGTCCGCCGGTTCGCCGCCGGGCAACCGCTGATCAACACGGTGGTCGACGGCTACTGACCGGGGGTCTCCGCCGCAGCGTCCGGCAGCGTTTGGCCGGTCGCCGCGACCAGTCGGGGCAGATCCGCTCCTCGGACGGCCGGCAGGGTGACCTGGTGGCCGTCGTCGAGCCGGGCCACCGCGCGCCCGCGCTGGTCGGTGGTCAGCTCGAGGACCTGCTCCCAGTCGATCCGACGCTGCCCGACCAGCGCCCGGATGCGCAGCTCCCGCGCGTCGGCGTCGGTGCCGGCCCGCCAGGCCCACACCGCGACGGCGAGCGGGACGAGCAGCACCGGCAGCAGGTAGTCCCGGGCGTTGGCCAGTGGCAGGGCGCCGACGAAGGCGATGATCGCGGCCACCAGGATGGCTTGGTTGTACCGGAAGCGGACCGTGTCGGGCTTACTCACCCTCCGATGATCCCACTCCGGGTTGTTTCGGCTCGCGGCGGGCGGTGCCGGCAGCGTGCGGTACGCCGTACAGTGACACAGGTCTTTGTCTCCCCTGAGTGACCGGCAAGTAACCAATTCGGCCGTCCATCGTTGCCAATCGTGGGTAGCGGACTCGCAACGTCCGATGTCCCGCACCGCCGCACCGCCCCCGTGCCCCCTCACGAAGGCGACCGCCGTGCTCCTCGCGTACCCGTTCCGCGTTATCGTCCCCCGCCGTGCGGCACCGGAGGCCGCCACGTCCGTGGCGGTGGCGCTGCTCCTTCTCGCCGGCTCCGTCGACCTGGTCCCGCCCTCCGTGGTGATCGCGTTGGCCGCCGGCGCCGGCGCCACGCTCGCGGGCCTTCGACTGTCCCGGCTGGCCGCCCGGCGCGGCACCGATCCGACACCGCGTGCGGCGGGGGTGCTGCTCGACGCGGCGGTGGTGGCGGCGGGCCTCACCGCCGTCGTGTTGCCGCTGGCCGGCATCGGGCACGCCGTCGCCGTGCTGATCGGGTCGCTGGTCGTGGCGGCCCTCTCGACGGCCGGTCTGCACCGGCTCCCCGGCCGATCCCGGGCGGCGGCCCCGGTCCGGTTGCGGTGGCTGGTCGAGTCGACCGGCCCGGCCGTCGGTCTGGCTCTCGCCGGCTGGTTGCTGCTGCCCCCCGACGGCCCACCGGCCCCGGTCCGGCTGGTCGCCGCTTTGACGCTCGGCGGGTTGGGCATGGCCGCGTTGAACGCGTTCGCGGGGCCACGACGGCGCTCGGGTGCCGCGGTCTGCCGGGGTGGCGTGCTGCTCACACTGGGTGGGCTGGTGCTGCTGGCCACGTTGCCGGCCGCGCCGGCCGGTCGGGTGGCGCTGCTGGCCGTACCCCCATTGGTGTTCGGGATGTTGCTCGTCGCCGTCGGCGCTGCGGATGCGGCTGACGACACGGAGCCGGTGGAGCCGGTCGCAGCGGCCTGGCCCCGGTCGGTGCTCCCCGCGGCGGTGCTGCTGCTGGCATCGGGTCTGCACCTGAGCGCCGGCCGCGCACCGGACCAGACGAGCGTGCTGTTGGCCCTGGCGGCGGTGCCGCCCCTGGTGCTGCGCGAGCTGCTGCGCGCCGGTGACGCGTCCAGGTCCGTCCGGCGGGCCGCTCATCGGCGACCGGCCGGCCGTTCGCTGCGGCACCGCCGTGGGGTGCCGGCACGCTGGCCGGACAAGCCGGAGCCGCTGCCCGAGCAGGCCCTCGGCGTCCCGGAGGGCGCAGCCACCGCCACGGGCGTCGGCTCCACCTGGTCGCCTGACCACAGTTCCGCGTGGTCGGGGCTCAACCGGCCAGCCGCGTCGGCGGGCGGCACCCCCGGTGACCGGGTCGCCCTGCTGGACGCCCTGGCCGCGATCGGTGACGTTCCGGCGCCGGCCGGTGCGCTGCTGCTCGTGGACCTGCACGGCACCGAGGGGTTCGGCCCGACGGCCCGGGAGGACGTGCTGGCCGAGGCGGTGCACCGGGCCCGTGCGGTCATCGCACCCGACGACCTGGTCACCGGTTGCACGGCAACCGGCTTCGCGGTGGTCACGGCCGCCGGCCCGGTGCTGGCGTACGCGCTGGGCACCCGACTGTTGAGCGCGCTCGACCCGCCCTACCGGCTGGCCGGCGCGATGCTGCGCGTGCAGACGAGCATCGGGTTGGCCGAGGTGAGCGGCGCCGGGCCGGCGGACGTGCTCCGGCAGGCCGAGCTGGCCCGGCGACGGGCAGTGCAACTGGGCCGGGGCCGGGTGGAGTGGTACGACGCGTTCCTGGAGGAACAGCTGGTGCGTCGGCTCGACCTGGAACGCGAGCTGCCCGGTGCGGTGGCGCGCGGGGAGCTGGACCTCGTCTACCAGCCGGTGGTCGACCTGGCCGACGGGCAGCCGGTGGGCGCGGAGGCGCTGTTGCGGTGGCGCAGCCCGGTGCTCGGCACTGTGCTCCCGGCCGAGTTGCTGCCGGTCGCCGAGGACCTGGACCTGGTCGGCGAGTTGGAGTGGTGGGTGCTGGACCGGGCCTGCCGGCAGTTGTCCAACTGGTCGGTGGGCGTCCGGGAGCTGTGGATGGCCGTCAACGTCACCACCCGGGAGCTGACCACTCCCGACTTCGTCCAGCGGCTCGCGGCCGTGCTGGCCGCGTACGGGGTGCCGCCGGAGCGACTGGTGGTGGAGGTGAGCGAGCCGAGGGTCGCCGGTGACCTGTCGACGGTGGTGGCTCGACTGGCCGGGCTGCGGTCGCTGGGCGTGCGCACCGCGTTGGACGACTTCCGGGCCGAGCACGCCTCGCTGGCCCAGCTTCGCCGCCTGCCGATCGACCTGCTCAAGGTGGGCCCGGAGTTGGTGGGCGCACGGCCGGACGGGCAACCGCCGCTGATCGACGTGGTGGTCAACGTGGGCGAACGGTTGGGCGTCGAGATCGTCGCCGAGGAGTTGGAGTCGTCGACGGAGGTCGAGGGCGCGCGCCGGGGCGGTTGCCGGTACGGGCAGGGGTTCGCGCTGTCCCGGCCGGCGACTGCCGAGCGGGTCGAGGCGTACTTCGAGGAATTTCCCTCAGCGTCCCGCTGAACCGGTTCATCTCCCTCGCGGCGGTGCGGTGCTGCCACGCGGCGTGAGGTGGGGTGTCTCGTCCTGCACCCGCCCGGCCGGTTGCCCGGCGACGACGGCGAGCAGTTGCCGGGCGGCGTGCGCGCCGTACGCCGGGATGTCCCGGCCCAGCGCGGTCAGCGGCGGGTGCACCAGCCGACACAGCGGCGAGTCGTCCCAGGCCACGATGGACAGGTCGCCGGGCACGGTGAGGCCCATCTCCTGAGCGACGGAGAGCCCGGCGATGGCCATCACGTCGTTGTCGTAGACGACAGCTGTGGGCCGGCCGGCCGAACTGAGCAACCGGCGGGTGGCCCGGCCGCCCTCCTCGCCGGTGTAGTCGGACCAGACGGTGACCGCGTCGACCAGGCCGAGCCGCTGGCAGACCGCCGCGAAGGCGTCGGTGCGGATCTCGGTGTGCCGCAGCTCGGGCAGACCGGCGACCCGGGCGATCCGGCGATGCCCGAGCGCGGCCAGGTACTCCACCGTCTCGGTCAGCGCGGCGGCGTCGTCGGACCAGAGACTCGCCAGCTCACCGGTGCCGCCGGGACCGCCGATCACCACCGCCGGCAGTTGCAGCTGTTCGAGTGCGGGGATGCGACGGTCGTCGGTGCGCAGGTCGCAGACGAGCACCCCGTCCACCCGTCGTTCGCCCCACCAACGCCGGTAGACCGCGATCTCGGCGTCCGGGTCGGCCACCACCTGGAGGGTCAGCGCGTACGAGCGGGCGGAGAGTTCGGCCTCGACGCCACTGATCAGCGCCATGAAGAACGGCTCGACGCCGAGGGTCCGCGCCGGGCGGCACAGGGCCAGGCCGACAGCACCGGCGGTGGCGGCCGAGAGGGCGCGGGCGGCGCTGCTGCGGCTGAAGCCGATCTCCGTGGCGATGGCGAGGATTCGCTGCCGGGTGGCCTCGGAGACGCCGGGCTGCCCGTTGAGCGCGTACGACACGGCGCCCTTGGACACCCCGGCGCGTTGGGCGACGTCGGCGATGGTCGGCCGCTTCACCGGCGTGCTCCTTCGCTCTCTGGCCGTTGACAGCCCCGATTCCGGACCGTAGCGTGGCTCAGCTTATCCGGTTCAGTTGGCATCTTTCGATGCGGGAAGGTGCAGTGACATCGTGAGTCGACAGGCACTCTACGACGGTTGGACGGTGCGGGCGGCCCCCGGAGCGCAGGTGCCCGAGGAGGTCGCCGGCCGGTCGGTGCCGGCGACAGTGCCGGGCTGCGTGCACACCGATCTACTCGACGCCGGGCTGATCCCCGACCCGTACCTCGACGACAACGAGGTGGCGCTGGCCTGGATCGGGCGCACCGACTGGGTCTACCAGACCACATTCGTCCACCGGGCGGGCGACGAGGAGCGCCTCGACCTGGTCTGCGCCGGCCTGGACACCGTCGCCACGCTCACCGTCAACGGGGTGGAGGTCGGCCGGACCGCGAACATGCACCGCGGCTACCGGTTCGACGTGCGACCGTTGCTGCGCGACGGCAACAACGACCTGGTCGTCACGTTCGACTCCGCGTACCGCTACGCCGAGGCACAGCAGGAACGGCTCGGCGACCGGCCGAACGCCTACCCGGAGCCCTTCCACTTCATCCGCAAGATGGCCTGCAACTTCGGCTGGGACTGGGGGCCGACACTGGTCACCGCCGGCATCTGGCAGGAGATCAGCCTGCACGCCTGGTCGACCGCTCGACTGGCCACCGTCCGTCCGCTGGTCACCATGGACGGTCGCGACGGCCGGGTGGAGGTGCACGTCGAGGTCGAGCGTGTCGCGGACGTCCCGCTGACCGTCCGCGCCGCCGTGGCCGGCGTCCACGCCGAGGTGGTCGTCCCGGCCGGGCAGCGCACGGCCGTGCTCACCCTCACCGTCCGCGATCCCGCGCTGTGGTGGCCCCGGGGGTACGGCGAGCAGGCCCGCCACCCGATCGCTGTGACACTGCACGCACCGGACGGCGACACAGTGGACAGCTGGTCGCACCGCCTCGGCTTCCGCTCGGTACGGCTGGACACCACCCCCGACGCGCACGGCACCCCGTTCGCGTTGTCGGTCAACGACGTCCCGGTCTTCGTCCGTGGGGTCAACTGGATCCCGGACGACGCTTTCCCCACCCGGATCACCCGGGCCCGGTTGGCCGAGCGCTTCGACCAGGCGGTCGCGGCCAACGTCAACCTGTTGCGGGTCTGGGGCGGCGGCCGGTACGAGTCGGCGGACTTCTACGACCTCGCCGACGAGCGCGGCCTGCTCGTCCAGCAGGACTTCCTCTTCGCCTGCGCCGCGTACCCGGAGGAGGAGCCGTTCGGCACCGAGGTCGCCGCCGAGGCCGCCGAGCAGGTGACCCGGCTCGCGCCGTACCCGTCGCTGGTGCTCTGGACCGGCAACAACGAGAACATCTGGGGCTGGCACGACTGGGACTGGCAGCAGGCCCTCGCCGGGCGCACCTGGGGGCGCGGCTACTACCTCGACGTGCTGCCCAGGATCGTCGGCGAGCTGGACCCGACCCGCCCGTACTGGCCGGGCAGCCCCTGGTCGGGCAGCGAGGCGCTCCACCCCAACGACCCGGCGCACGGCACCACCCACATCTGGGACGTGTGGAACACCGACGACTACACCAGATACCGGGAGTACGTCCCGCGCTTCGTCGCCGAATTCGGCTACCAGGCCCCACCGGCGTACGCGACGCTGCGCCGTGCGTTGAGCGACGAACCCCTGGCCCACGACTCACCGGGCATGGCGCACCACCAGAAGGCGGCCGGCGGAGACGCCAAGCTCCAGCGCGGCCTCGACGCGCACCTGCCCACCCCGGCCGACTTCGACGACTGGCACTACCTGACACAGCTCAACCAGGCCCGCGCGATCCAGCTCGGGGTGGAGCACTTCCGCTCCCACCGGGACGTCTGCGCCGGCACCATCGTCTGGCAGCTCAACGACTGCTGGCCGGTGACCTCCTGGTCGGCCGTCGACGGCGACGGCCGCCGCAAACCCCTGTGGTACGCGCTGCGCCACGCGTACGCCGACCGGCTGCTCACCGTGCAACCCCGTGACGGCGGCCTGGCCCTGGTGGCGGTCAACGAGACCGCCGAGGCGTGGGCCGTACCGGCCGCGGTCACCCGGTTCACGCTCACCGGGGAGCCGAGGGCGAAGACCTCGGTCGACCTCGACGTCCCGGCGTACTCCTCGGTGGTGCTGCCGCTGCCGGCGGACCTGGCGCGGCCGGAGGATGCCCGGCGCGAGTTGCTGGTCGCGGAGTCCGGTGGCACCGCGGAGCGCGCCCTGTGGTTCTTCGCCGAGGACAGGGAGGTGGACTGGCCGGCGGCGGCCTGGGACGCGACGGTCGAGCCGGTCGACGGTGGGCAGCGGGTCCGGGTCACGGCTCGCACCGTGCTACGCGATCTGACGCTGTTCGCGGACCGCCTCGACGGCGCGGCCACGGTGGACACGGCCCTGGTCACGCTGCTGCCCGGCGAGTCGACGACGTTCACCGTGCACGTGGATCGGTCGCTGGACCCCGCCGCACTGACCGCACGCCCGGTGCTGCGCTGCGTCAACGACATCGCGTCGAGTCAGCTCACGGTCCCATGATCATGCTCAATCGATGAAGTAGTGGGCTCGCACGGCTGCGGAGGCCGCTGCTTCCCGATGTCGGGTTGCGTGGCCGCTGGGTGTCACTGGTGCCGGGTGCCTGAGGTGGCCGGGAGGTAAGGGCTCGTCGATTGTCCTTTGCTCTGCACCCGCGGACGCGACGGTTACGGTCTGCGACTGGTGCTTATCGGGGTGCAGAGCAAAGGGGGCGGGGGTAGCCTGTGCCCCCTCACCAAGCCCAGGCAGTAATCGGGGAGCCAATGATCACCGACCATGTCCGGGACGCGGCGGCGACGGCGTTCGTCTTCGGCTTCTTCGCCATCAGTTGGTTCGGTTGGGCGCAGGAGGCGCCGCCGAAGCGGTGGCGGCCAGTGCTCATCGCCGGGTCGGTTCTTTCCCTGCTCACGGCAGCCGCCGGGGCCCTGCTCGCCTGGCGTCACTGGTCGGACGGTACGGCCTTCGACGCCGACACCAGCCCTACCTTCGGCATCGTCGTCGGCATCGAGTTCGGCGTCGCCGCGGTCGGTGCGGGACTGCTCGCAATGCTGCGGCGCAATGAGCTGGCCGCCCCCTGGATCGCCCTCGTCGTGGGCGTGCACCTTTTCCCGGTTGCGGCGCTGATCGACTATCCGTTGATTCATCTGGTTGCCGTGCTCGTCACCGTGGTGGCCCTCGCGGCGGTGCCGGTGGCCCGGGCCCGCGTCGTGGCGGTGAGCGCGGTGGTCGGGCTCGGCACCGGCGGAGTGCTCCTGGTCGCCGCGGTGTCCTCGCTGCTCATCGCTGTGTTGGGCTACTGAGCGGTCGCCGGCGAACCGGGGTGACATCGCGGCGCTTGCCCCTCGGCTGACACCCGCGAGCGGTGGGCCTGAAGGTGACTCCTCCAGGTCCGCCGCTCGTCGGAACGCGCTGTGGGTCAGGGGCGGGCGGCGGCGAGCACCTGGCCGACCAGGGCGCCCGAGGTGCCCGAACGCTCGTACTCGGGCCGGTTCAGGCTGCCACCCATCAGGGGCGCCGGGTTGCGGTGCACGGCCGGGCTGTCCGAGCTGACCAGGGCCGCGAAGTGGTACTCGTCGGCGCCGGTCGCCTCGACGATCCGGGCGATGTTGCGCGGGGTGATGCCACCGCCCGGCATGACGACGATCCGGCCGGCGGCCCGGCGCACCAGGTCGGCGATGAGCGGAGCACCCTCCAGCACGCTGACCTCCTGACCCGAGGTGAGCACCCGGTGAACACCCAGCTCGATCAGTTGCTCCAGCGCCGCCTGCGGGTCACGGGTCATGTCGAACGCCCGGTGGAAGGTGATGCTGGCGTCGCCCGCCGCGGCGATCAGCCGGCGGGTGGTCGGCACGTCGACGTCACCCTCGGCGGTCAACGCGCCGATCACGATGCCGTGCGCGCCGGCCGCCACGGCGGCCCGGACGTCCCGCTCCATGGCCTCGATCTCGAACGGCGAGTAGATGAAGTCGCCGGCTCGGGGACGGACGATCACGTGTACCCGAATCCGGCTGACCGCGCGCATTGTCGTCTCGATGGTGCCCAGGCTGGGGGTCAGCCCGCCGTCGAAGAGCGCGGAGCACAACTCCACCCGGTCGGCGCCGGCCTCCTCGGCGGCGACCGCTCCCTCGACGCTGTCGATGCAGATCTCGAATGTGTTCATGATTCTTCCTTTTCCGTGCGAGGCGATGCCGCTTCGGTCCGAGACGATGCTGTGGCCCAGTCGATGACGGCCGTGACGGCACCGACGGGTACGCCGCCGCCGAGCACCGGCACCTGGCGCAGCGCGTCGGCTCCACCCACCGGTACGCCCACGGCGTCGAGGGCGGCGAGGGCGATTGCGGTGGTGGCTCGGGGCGAACCGTCGATCGCCTTCACCGCCACCGCGTGACCATCCGGTGCGGCCACCGCGAGCACGCCTTCGGCCCCACCCTTGGCGAGGACGCCGGGCAGCGCCCGCATCAGGTCGGTGTTCGGGTGCCCGTTCCAGCCGCCGACGTACTCCGGGTGTTGGCGCATGGCCTGCGCGACCAGCGCCTCGTCGCTGCCGGCGGGCGCGGTGACCAACGCCTGGAAGGTGCGGGCCAGGCCGGTCAGCGACAGGCCGAACAGCGGTGCACCGCAGCCGTCGACAGCGTGGTGCGCGACCGGCGTGCCGGCCAGCCGGGCGACGGCGGCGGCGGTTTCCCGCTGGAGCGGGTGGTCGGGGTCGAGGTAGTCGTGGGTGCTCCAGGACCTGGCGACGCAGGCGACGAGCATCGCGGCGTGCTTGCCGGAGCAGTTCATCCGGATCCGGTCGCGCTGTCCGTCGGCGCGGATCAGCCGGTCCCGGGTCGGTTCGTCCTCCGGCCAGTCCACCGGGCAGCCGAGCGCGTCCTCGCTCAGGCCGGCCCCGGCCAGCATCGCCCGAACCACCTCGACGTGCCGGTCGTCGCCGGTGTGACTGCCGGCGGCGACGGCCAGCGCCGGGCCGGTCAGCTCGTCGCCAGCAGCGATCCGGCAGGCCAGTGCCTGCACCGGCTTGAGGGTGGAGCGGGGCAGCACCGGCTCGTCGGGTACGCCGGCGGCGAGGGCGACAGCCCCGTCCGGGGCGAGCACCACGACGCTGCCGTAGTGCTGGCTCTCCACGAAGCCGTTACGCACGACCCGGGCCAGTTCGGCGTAGCGGAAGATGCTCACCGGGGGGTGTTCCCTTCGAGGAGTGGCGGGGGCAACTCGGCGGTCCGCCGGCCGCGCCGTCCGCCGAAGCGGCCGTTACGGGCCTGGAGTACGCGGGCGAACTTCGACAGCGAGGCGTTGACCACCAGGTAGATCAGCGCCACCACCAGGAACGTCTGGATCAGCAGGTGGGTGTACGAGGAGAGCACCTGCCCGCTGTAGAGCAGCTCGGTGTAGCTGACCACGAAGCCGAGCGAGGTGTCCTTGAGCAGCCCGACCAGCTGGCTGACCAGGGACGGGGCGAGTTGGAGCAGCGCCTGCGGCAGGACCACCAGGGCCATCACCTGGCCGCGGCGCAGCCCGACCGCGAGGCCGGCCTCGGTCTGCCCCCGGTCCAGCGCCAGGATGCCGGACCGGAAGATCTCCGCGAACGCCGCCGAGTTGGAGACCACCAGCGGCACCACGAGCTTCCAGAACAGCGGGAAGTTCAGCCCGTACTGCGGCAGCGCGAACAGCGTCACGTAGATCAGCAGCAGGGTGGGGACGGTCCGGAAGATCTCCACGTACGCGCCGGCCAGCCAGCGCAGCGGTCGATGCGTCGACAGCCGGCCGAGCGCCAGCAACAGCCCGAGCGCGGCGCTCAGCACGGCGGTCGCGGCGGCGGCGCGCAGCGTGGCCCACAGGCCGTTGAGCAGGTACCGCCAGATGGGCCGGGTGGTGAACGGCTCCCACCGGGCGGCGGCCAACTCGCCGTGGCTGGCGAACTGGTAGACCGCCGCGACCAGGGCACCGGCCAGGACGACGGCGCCCAGCACTGTGGCGATCCGGATCCGCCGTTGGGCGCGCGGGCCGGGTTCGTCGAAGAGGATCTGTTGCGTCTTGTTCATCGGACGATCGCCAGCCTTCGTTCGAGCAGGCCGGTGACCTGACCGATGATCAGCGCCAGCAGCATGTAGGCGAGGCCGGCGCCGGTGAAGACGGCGATCGGTTGAGCCTCGACCAGGTTCACGGTGTTGGCCGCCTGGGTCAGCTCGACCACGCCGACGGCGGCGGCCAGCGAGGTGTTCATCAGCAGCGCGATGCAGATGTTGCCGATCGGCTGGATCACCGCCCGGAGTCCCTGCGGCAGGATCACGTGCCGCAGGGACTGGCCGAAGGTGAGCCCGATGGCTCGGGCCGCCTCAGCCTGGCCCACACCGACCGTGTTGATCCCGGCTCGGATCGCCTCGGCCAGGTACGCCCCCTCGTACACCGCGATGACGATCGCGGCGGAGGTGAACAGCGGGAACGTGATGCCGATCGTCGGCAACGCGAACACGAAGAGCACCAGTAGCGCCAGCAGCGGCAGGTTCTGGAACACCTCCACGTACGCGGTGCCGATGGCGCGCAGCAGCGGGACGGGGGCGATCCGCAGAGTGGCCACGACGATGCCCAGCAGCATCGCGCCGACGGTGGTCACGACGGTCAGTTCGACCGTCGTGACCAGGCCGTGGCCAAGCTCGCTCAGGTGGGCGGTGAGGGCTTCCATCGGTACGAGAGGCTGCTCAGGAGCCGTCGGCGGAACCGAGGGCGGGCGGGGTGGGCGCCCCACCCTCCACCACCGAGCCGAGGGTGCCCTCCCAGACCTTCGCCCACGTGCCGTCGGCCTGGATTTTCTTCAGCCAGTTGTTGACGAACTCCTTGAACTGCGCGTCCTCCTTGTTGAGGCCGATGCCGTAGGCCTCGGTGGTGAACGGTTCGCCCACCACCTTCATCCCCGGGTTCGCCTTGGCGCCCGAGGCGAGCAGCGTGAAGTCCTGCACGTACGCGTCGCCGCGCTTCTGCAGCAGCGCCTGCAAGGCCTGCGGGTCGGTGCCGAAGGCGATCTGCTTCGAGCCGGGCGCGGCGGTGGGCAGCGCGGTGACGGCGGGTGTGTTCGCCCCGACGATC
Source organism: Micromonospora sp. NPDC047753 (assembly GCF_040642735.1). Lineage (NCBI taxonomy): Bacteria > Bacillati > Actinomycetota > Actinomycetes > Micromonosporales > Micromonosporaceae > Micromonospora > Micromonospora sp. NPDC047753. The sequence continues at coordinate 42,625 of NZ_JBEYSL010000006.1, forward strand.
ACGGTCTTGCCGGCGAGGTCCTTGACGCCCTTGATCGTGGTGTCGTCCTTGCGGACCCCGACCGCGAGGCCGGAGGTG
>NZ_JBEYSL010000007.1:0-38036 GCF_040642735.1 Micromonospora sp. NPDC047753
CAGAAGAGCGAGACGAGGAAGGCCACCCCGATGGCGACGATGACCGCCCTCATCGGGTCGGCTCCCCACCGGCGTCGGCGCGCAGTGCGTCGGCCCCCGCCGGCCGGTTCACCGCCGAACGACCCGGCCCCGGCCGGCGGCGCCGGCAGTTCCGCCGCCGAAGCGGGCTCCGGCCGGTCCGGCTACCTCTACCGCAAGGTCGCCCTGCACCTGGCCGACCACCCCGATCAGATTCTCAAGGTCGGCGAGATCACCCGGGCGATCGGCGCACCGTCCTCCGGGGCGGTGTTCGAGGCATTGAAGAAGATGGCCGTCGCCGGGCACGCCACCCACCACCGCGACCCGCACCACCGCTTCCAGATCACCCAGCCCGGCATCGACGCCGCCGGCACCCTGCCACCCGCCGCGCCCCGCACCCGCTCCAGCGGTAGTGCAGGTGGTGGCCGGCAGTCCCGGCCCGCGCCCGTGCCGCGACCGAACGGGACGCTGTACCACCCGCGGCGGCTCGGCAAGGGCTGGGACGTCGAGGAACTGCGACGGCTACGCGCCCAGCAGGTGCCCGTGCTGCTGTACGGGCCGCCCGGCACCGGCAAGACCGCCATGGTCGAGGCCGCGTTCCCCGACCTGCTCACCGTCGCCGGCACCGGCGACACCGTCGTCGACGACTTCCTCGGCTCCTACAACCCGATCCCCGGCGGCGGCTACGAGTTCGTCCACGGGCCGCTCGTCACCGCCATGCGCGACGGGCGGGTGCTGCTGGTCGACGACGCCACCCTCATCCCACCCCGCGTCCTGGCCGTGCTGTACCCGACCATGGACGGCCGCGGTGTCATCACCATCCCCGCCAACGGCAACGAGACCGTGCAGGCCGTCGACGGGTTCTACATCGTCGCCGGCCACAACCCGGGCGTGCACGGCGCGGTCCTCACCGAGGCCCTGGCCTCCCGGTTCACCGTCCACCTGCACGTCACCACCGACTGGGACCTCGCCCGCCACCTCGGCGTCCCCAAGCAAGTCGTGGCCGCGGCGATCGACCTCAACGCCGACCTGACCGCCGGCAAGACCGTCTGGGCGCCCCAGCTACGCGAACTGCTCGGCTTCGTCACAGTCCGCGACCACCTGGGCATGACCGCCGCCCTGGCCAACCTGGCCGGCATCGCCCCCGACGACGCCCGCGACGACGTCACCGCCGCCCTGTCCCGACACACCGGCACGCCCATCACCGCGCTCGCCCTCGGCAAGCGCTGACCCCCATCCACCTCAGATCCGTGGAAGGAGCCAATCCGTGTCACACCCCAGCACCCACCTACAGCAGGGCGCACCGCCGACGCCGGCCGGCGCCAGCGACTGGCATGACTGGTCCGCGGCGTGGACCAAACACGTCCCGCTGCTGACCGGCCGTACCGACCTCACCGTCCTCGTCGCCCCCGGCGCCGCCGGCGGCGCACCCGAATGCTTCTACCCCGACCTCAACCGCATCGAGGTCGACGCCACCTACATCGCCGAGCGCCCCGACATCACCGACCCGACCAAGGCCCGCCACAAGCGCCTCGTGCCCACCGGCTACGGGCTGCTCGTGCACGGCGCCGCGCACGCCGCGCACAGCCACTGGACCACCCCGCCCTGCACCCCGCCGATCCTCGCCGACGTCGCCAACATGCTCGAGGAATCCCGGGCCGAAGGACGCCAACGCACCCGCCGCCGGGGCGACCGCCGTTGGCTGCGCCACGTCGTGACAACCCTCCTCGACCCCGACGACGCAGCCGTCGACGACCCATGGCACGCCGGACAACTCGCAGCCCTGCTGCTGGCCCGCGTCGACGCCCGCATCGTCACCAGCAAGGACGTCCGCCCCGTCCGCGCCGCCGTCACCGGCGTCCTCGGACGCAAACGCCTACGGCAGCTGCGTGACATCTGGCGCGAGGCCCAGATCTGCGACGACACCGACGCCGACACCATGATCTGCCTGGCCCGCCGCTGGTGTCAGGTCCTCGGCATCGACCCCGACCAGCAATACGACACCCCCGTACCGGACGCCGGCCTGTTCCCCGGCCGCCTCGCCGCGACCCTCGTCGATTACCTCGCCGTCGCCGCTGGCGTCACCCCGGCCGAGTACGCCGCATCAATGCTGGCCCGCCGCCACAGCCCACCCTCAGAGTGGGACCGCCGGGACCCGACCGAGCAGGAACACCGCGCGGCCCGCGACCTCGCCAACCGGCTGCGGCAGGCCCGCACCCGCCACCCCGAACCCGGCCGGCGGCCCTCCGCGATCCCACCCGGCAGGCTGCGCACCCGCCACGCCATCACCGCCGACGCGCAAACCGCCGCCGGGCAACTGCCAACGGCCGCACCGTGGCAGCAACGCGCCCACCTACCGCCCGAGAAACCCCGCCTGCACCTGGCGATCCTGGTCGACCTATCCGGCTCGATGGACCAATACACCGAGGCGATGTCCTCCGCGGCGTGGATCTTCGCCCACGCCGCCCGCCGCGCCGACGCGACGACCACCACCATCGGCTTCGGCGACCGCACCACCGTCCTGATACCCCCACGCACCTACCCCAAGCAGGTGCTGCACATGCGCACCGACTTCGCCACCGCCACCTTCCCGCAAGCGGTCAAGGTCGCCGACCACCTCCTCGACCTGCGCCACGGCCGCACCCTACGGATGCTCGCCGTCGTCTCCGACGGCTACCTCGACGACATCCCCGCCGGACAACAACTCATCACCACCCTGCACCGCGCCGGCTGCGCCGTGCTGTGGCTACACCCCGCCGACCCACCCATTCCGGGCGAGCCAACCGACCCGGACCAGATCTGGGGAAATACCTTCACGCACACCACCACCCTGACCGTCACCGACCCGGTCGAAGCCATCACCGCGATCGCCGACGCCGCCGTCACGGCGCTCGCCCAGGCCTGAACCCCGGCCAGACCCGACCCGTCCGGGGGCAAACCAGTTCACCCCGCGCGGCGCTTGCAACGGCTGCGGCTGCGGCTGCGGCTGGGCAGCGCCGCGCGCGGCGTCTCAGGAAGCACCCACAGCCCCGGATCGCGCGGCCCGCCGCCGGCTCCCGCCGCCGCTCCGCGACTTGACCATCCGCCGTCATCGAAGCGTGCATGCATCGCGTCCCCGACAGGCCCTAACCGGCCCGAAGGCGGACGCGAGACGACGATGCCCATCACAAGGAGTTCATCCCATGCGCTACGGCACCGACAGCGAACACCCTTTCGACACCGATAACCGTGCCTGGCGACGCCTCGGCGACATCGCCGGCGAACACTTCGACGTCATCACCTGGAACCGGGACCCGGACGGTCGGCCGGTCATGCTCACCCTGGCCGACCTGCACACCGGGGACACGATCACCCTCGCGATCCTCGACTCACTCGAGATCCGCGACCCGTACACGCTGCTCGCCGTCCACACCGGCGGCGAACTCGCCGCGCACGGCCCCACCGGCGGCGCCACCGCGGCCGACTCCCACGCGGCGACGCTCGCGCTCGACAGCACCACCCTCGCCGCGACCAGGCCCACACCGCTGCACGACCCCGCCGCCACGGCCCTGCCCGTCGCCTGCTGGGTCGACCTACCCACCGACCTCGCCGCGGCCCTACGGCCCGCACTCGACGACGCCCGCAGCGCCGTCCTCGTGCTGCTCGACCGCACCGGTGGCCGGCTCGCCGCCGTCGGCCCGTTCCCCACCCACGCCGCCGCCGACACCTGGCAACCCGACGACGGGCCCGGCCGCACCGCCGACCGGCTCATCGTGCCCCTGCACCCGGTCACCATTCAGGAGGCCCGGCCGTGACCAGCACCTCACCGCTGGCCCGCCCAGCGCTTGCACCGATCGTGGCCGTCGACGTCGACGGCGTGCTCAATCCCGACGATCCCACCCACGCCACGGCGCTGGGCTACCAGCCGCACCGCTACGACGGGCCCGGCGGCGACGGCTGGCACGTCACTGGCACCGTCTGGCTCCACCCCGACCGCGGGCCGTGGCTGCGGGAACTGGCCAACCACGCCCAGCCGGTGCGGTGCACCAGCTGGAACCACCTCGCCGCCGAATGGATCGCACCACGGCTGGGCCTACCGGCCACATGACAGCACGTCCTGTCCAGGCGGGCGGTATCCGCTGTGGCCACCAGAGCGAACTCAGCCCTCTCTACGCCTGGCCCGCGCAGCGGCCACTCGCCGTCCTCGACGACGAGTTCGGCGGCAAGGAACCCTTCACCGCCGACCAGCGCACGGCCAGCGGGAGACCCGCCCTTGTCCGCCCGGTCAACCCGTACCACGGGCTACGCCGCGCCGACATCGACGCGGTGCTGACCTGGCTGAGGCAGCTCTGACAACCGCACCGGCGCCGACCCGGCGCCGGACCATCCCGTTCACCTGGACTCGCGGGACCCGCATCCACGGATGCGGGCCCCGCGCCGCAGCGACAAGGAGTTGACGATGGACAGCACGTCCCAACCCGCTGACGAACCGGCCGCCAATCGTCCAGACCGGCTCAACGTCGGCGACCCGGACCTGCGCAAAACCCGCCTGCTCGCCCGCGAGTGCGCCACCTGCATCTTCAAGCCCGGCAACCCGATGCACCTCGACCCCGGCCGGCTCAAGCACATGGTGACCGCGGCGCGCGGCGACGCCGGCTACATCATCTGCCACTCGACCCTGCCGTACGCCGGCAGCCCGGTCCCGCCCGCGGTCTGCCGCGGCTTCGCCGACCGCTACCGCACCTGGCAACTCCAGGTCATGGAACGACTCTGGGGCTTCGTCGAAGTCGAGCCACCCGATCCGGACTCCACCCGTGCTCTCGAGTGACCAGGAGACACCCACCATGGCGAACATCGACGACGTCCTCCGACGCCAAGAACAGATCATCGACACGAGCGGCTGGGCCGTCACGCACGTCCTGCCCACCGACGACGACCCCGACACCAGCACCCGTTCGCCTACACCGTCGGACTCACCGCCCACGACTACCCCGAACTGCTCACCGCCGGGCTACCCCCCGGGGTCGCCCACTGCCTGCTCAACGACCTCGCCCGCCGGGTCTACGACAGGGCCGAACGGTTCAGCCACGGCCAGCGCGTCAGCGACCTCATCGCCGGCTACGACGCGATCATCATCGACGGGTCACCCACCCATGACCTGCTGCCCGGGATGGCGATCGCCCGCTACGGCCGTCACCAGATCCGCCTCCAGCAGCTCGTCTGGCCGGACCAGCAGGGCCGGTTCCCCTGGGACAGCGGGTACAGGTTCGCCCCTCAGGCACAGCCACTGATCGCCCAGATATAGCGCGAAAAAGCGGCGCCGCCCGGGATCCGGACGCCCCAGGTGCGCGGATCCCGGGCACAATCGAACCGCTGGCCCACAAAGGTGGCAGCACCAGCGAAGGCAGCTGTCGGCGTACAGATCGGAGTACATAGGTAGGTACGCCGTTACGTACAAAGATCCACATGACGACGGAGCCAAAGAGGGTCGACCCGAGTTCCCACTCAGGCGGAGTTACTCCGTCCGGCCAAGCTCGGTTAGCCCATCACAGGCACATGCGTGCCCGGAACGCGGCAAATCCGGATGCTCGGTGACGTGGAAGCTCCAGGGCAGCATGGGGTTTATGACCGGGCGTGTGAACTACACCGGGCTGATCGAGCAGACCGTGAGGTCGCCGCCCGACGGTCTTTCCGACACCGGGAGTCCACACACGTACCCAGATGCCGACCTCGATGAACCGGGCGCGGTGATCGCGCGGATGGTCGGGCTCGTGCCAGGCCTTGCGGCGGGACCGCAAGGCGCGCCCAGCGATAGCTGCACCGGGCCTAGGATTACAGCCGTCGGGTAGGCCTCGCTAGCCGAAGGGACTGCCAAGTGGTTGCCGCGGCCAAGGTTGTAGCACCAGGATCTCCAAACTTTGCGCTTCATACCCTGGGGTGGAGGGCTTTCCAAGACCTCTGCGCCGCAGTCATGCGGCGGGTATGGGGACAAACCTTCACGGCTTTCGCAGACTCCAATGATGCCGGCCGCGACGGGGCATTTTACGGTACGTGGGTCCGGATTGAGGGACACAATGTTGATGAGGTCCCCGCCGGTCCATTTGTGGTCCAGTGCAAGCACAGTAAGATCCCGGGCGCTTTGCTATCAACTTCGATGCTCGCTGACGAGTTCGCCAAAGTAGGCGGTTTGGTCGGGCGCGGCGTTTGCAAGACCTACGTCTTACTTACGAATGCGCGGGTCACCGGCGCATCGGAAGAGAAGATTCGCGAGCGGCTACTCAAAGAAGGCGCCCGAGAGGTGTTCATCTTAGACGGGCAATGGATTTGTGACACGATCGCGGCTAGCCGTGAACTTCGGATGTTCGTTCCGCGCGTTTACGGCCTGGGAGACTTATCTCAAATTCTAGACGAGAGATCGTATGCGCAAGCATCGGCGCTTGCGGCATCGGCGACGGAGGAGATATCGACCTTCGTGCCCACCGCAGCATATCGGAAGGCGGCATCTGCTCTACGAGAGCACGGATTCGTAATGCTTTTGGGTGAGCCGGGCGTGGGAAAGTCGGCGATTGCTCGAATGCTAGCAATAAGTGCTGCGGATAATTGGTCCACCCCTCTGATGAGGGCACGCACGTCGGGCGAGTTGGTGCAGCATTGGAACCCGAACGAGCCAAATCAAATCTTCTGGGTAGACGATGCTTTTGGGGTAGTAAGGCATGAAGAGAGGCTGACCTTCGATTGGGCTCGTGATTTGCCGCTGATAATGAGCGCAATCAAGGGCGGCGCCAAGATCGTGCTGACCTCGCGGAGCTACATTTATAGCGACGCAAGGCCAATGCTGAAGACGTACGCCTACCCGCTGCTCACGGAGCAGCAAATCACAGTAGATGTCTCGGATATCAGCCGCGCTGAACGGCATCAGATCCTTTACAACCACCTGTCTGCCGGTGATCAACCTGCAAAGGTTCGTGCCCTAATGAAGCCGCACCTCGAGGCGGCTGCAGACGCTGACGCATTTCGACCAGAGTCCGCGCGAAGGCTCGGTTTGCAGGCGTTCACTCGCGGGCTTACCCTCGACCGTAGCGGAGTAATTTCGTTTATTGCTCGCCCTAAGCAATACCTGACGGATGTCTACTTCGAGTTAGACAACGCAGCACAGGCAGCCCTAGCGCTGATCTATTCAGCGGGCGCGGGAGGGCTCTCTACATACTTTAGAGTCACGCAGGCGGAGCGAAATGTGATCGAGGCGGCAGGATCGACGCCCGCCGCATGTGCCGCATCCGTAGGATCTCTTGTCGGGACATTTCTTCGCAAGGAGATTCGCGAGGGTCGCGAATCGTACAACTTCATTCATCCAACCTTGCGTGAGGGCTTCGCCGCTTGGCTCGCCGAAAAGCCGAACCTGATCTCCGCAATCATTACTGAAATGGATGACTCGACTTTGCTTGACAGCACGGACTGCCTACCGTTTGATGCCGCCCCCTTAGAGGGGACCCTGATGCGCATTCCTCCGACCCTCTTCGGGGCCGTCTCCGAAAGGTTCCTGGCCATCTTCAATGAATGGCCGGATGGCTCATGCTGGACTGGAGATATTTGTCGATACATGGCCCGCAGGGGAGGCGATGACCTATTGCAGGCATACCTGAAGGTCGATGAAATGCTTGAGAATAAACTCCTCAACTTCGACTCTTTCGCCTCCTTCGAGCCAGAGCCAATAATCTTGAGTCGACTTTTGGCGATGGGGCGGCTATCTGAAGAATCCCGGAGAGCGGCGTGCAATCAGATGGCGCGATTGGCTGTCCGATTTGTTGACCCAGCATGGCTGGAGGACGGGCCATGGCAAAAGCTGCTCAAGGTCGACGAACGGCTGAAGTTCATGGATTACGTTCGCAAAAACCTTGTTCCCCAGCTGACTCGTGCGGTTGAAGAGGACTGGCCTTCCGACGCCATATGGAAGGCCAATGAAGATAGCAATGACACCCGGTTGGAGGACCCGGCTGGATACGCGCTCGAGTTGTATCGCCAAGCATTCCATGAAGCCGGTGACACTGCGACGGAACAAGCATTCGCCGAAGCAATCCTGCTGAAGGGTGAGCTGGCGATGGCAGCGAACCGCACCACCGAAACGGACGAATCCGGCGATGACAATATTGCGGAGAGGGCCGAGCCAACTTGCGAGCGAAGCGTTTTCGCTGACATCGACGAACTCCCGTAGGCACCCCTCCGTTGGCGAGGACAGTTTGACCTGCGGTGCTAGATGCATCGCCCGCCGAGGGGTTTGGGCAATTCCCCTCAGCTCGGGTTGCGCGCGGCCGCGAGGGTGAGAGTCCGTAATCCAGTGACGTTGAGTCCGCTGCACACTATGTCGAACGATCGCGTGGTCAAGATCTCCGCGACGGGCGCTCGGCGTGGCCCAGCACTCAGCGTTGAATACCACCGCTCCCCATGGGCTAAGCTGCTAGACATGTTCCACAGCAACTGGACGTCCGACGTCGCCGTATTTGTTCCGTAATGCCTGTCAATCTCGGATCCGAGGTCCACAATCATCGATTCATCCCGCGGCGGCCGTCTGTGCACTTCGGGGGCAAGGTCTCGCACCGCAGACATAACGACTTCTCGCGATCGTTCGAACGCATTACCAACAGCCCCGAACGAAGCGGGTGCACCCTGCTCCACCGCCTTACGCATAGCGATGGCGCCCTGACGACGGTCGTCAGCTACCAACCGTATCGCTCGGCTCACGCGCTCTGCGGAGTCCGCTGCCCCAACTAGCCACGCGCCCTTGGCCGTTGACACCAAGGCCGGTCGTAGCAGCAGGAAATGCGTCCCCTGGCTGGCAAGATCGGGGTTATGCGCAATCCGCGCCGCAGCTTGCAGCCGGTGCACCGCGTCGAGGAGAAGGACCCGGGCGACGGTGTAGGTGGAGATCGGCGCATGCGTCGCGTCGGAGGCAAAGTCGCTGCCAACGCCGGGCTCTCCAGGCCAAAGCTTGGCAATGCTCGGCATAGCCTGAACCCGATCAAATACGTCAGCCACGTAGCTGAGCGTATGCCAGTGCCAGCGTTAGCTTCGCAACGGCGTATACGAGCGCTGATGGATGACATCCGCTCGCCCGCTAGAACCGGATGGCGCGTGGAGATGTCGACTGAACGCCCGTCACGCGACGTCATCGACCCTGCATGCTGGTCAGTCGCACAACCGTCAAGGCAGCGACCATCAAAGTTCGCCTGCCCCGGTGCAGGCTTGTACGTCAAGCTGTACCTGTCTCTGCAGGGGACCCGGCACGCCGACAGCAGCCTGATACCGCTGAGCAGCAACGAAACTCCGTCGCTTGTTCGCCTACCTCGTTTCGGCCATCCCTCACAGAGGGCCACATCCTGCACTGGTCTCACTTCCGCAGTGTTAGCCCACCTGCGGGCTCTCGAGTAGGAAGTGCGGCCCTTTCCTCGTTCGTCGGGCGGGCGGGCTGCCTGTTGACGTCACTCGCGGTGGCTCGCGCGTCGGGCGGGGCCGGCTGGCGTCGGGTCCGTCGCCTGGCGATCCCCGGTCGGCGGGGGTAGTCCGGCGGCAGGTATCGGTAGACCGATCGCAGTGACCTGCCGATCCTCTCGGCGAGCAGTTCAGGGTCCAGGTTTGGCTCCTTGCGCAGCCAGTAGGCCACTGCCTGCGCGGTTCCCCGGGGCACTTCCGAGTCCTCGTCGTCGTTGGCGTCGTCGGCGGCTGCATCCGGATCGCCGTCGTCCGTCTCCTCGTCGGCGATCGCGCCACGGACGTCCTTGTCGTCTACGGTCCTATCTGCTGGGTCCCCAACGGCCGGATCGTCCGGGGCCAGAGCCTCAGGCGGGCCAGCGTCGCGGCTCTCCGCACTCTGCTGATGGCCGCTCGGGGCCGGCGCAGGATTCTCAGCTGGCTCTGTAATCGGCTCCTGCCGGTCATCGCAAGGCGTGTCCGCCACCGCGGTGGGCGCTTGCGGCGCGCAGGGGGCGGGCTCAGGTGCCGGTGGTGCGTCGGCGAGGCGGTTTCGCCTGAACCAGCGACGGCGGTGACGGGTACTGTGGGCCGTCATGATCCGCTCTGGGGCGAGGTCAGCGGCTAGGAGCATGGTCAGCCCGTTGTAGTCGGCGGTGGCTGCGAGGCGTGCGGCGATCTCGTCTAGGTCGTACACGTGCACGGCGATGTCGGCGGTGGAGGGGTCCACGGCGATTCTGATCTTGCGATGGAGCACCTTGGCGATTGCGGCGTCGCGGCGTCGGCGGGCGATCGCGGTGCGGGCCGCAGCAAGGGACTCGTACAGGTCGAGGCCGTTAGCCTTGGCGATGGACCGCGCCCGAGAAGTGACAAGAGGGTGGCAGATCCAGTGCCCGAACACCTCGTAGGCGGGTGGTGTGGGCGGCAGGCCCCCGGTGACGCGCAGGCGGTCGCGGCGCTGGTTGCCGGCGTGCATCAGCCAGACGAGGTATCCGAGGGCGGACATGCCTGCGTAGAAGCCGCCAACTAGGTGGTCGGGGTGGGCGGCCCCGTTGAAGGTGACGGCTCCGGCGGCGATCGCGGCGGACAGCAGGCGTGATCCGATTGCCCGTTCACCGAGCCGGCGTCGCACGTCGGCGTTGGCCATCACGACCACGCCGCCCAGTTCGAGTGCCGCGACGGCCGGGACCGCGACGGCTACCGGGACGCCGAGTGTTTCGACGGCGCCGGTGACTTGTCCAACGAGGGCGACCAGCAGCACCAGGACGTAGAACACCTGGCGTATCCAGGCGGCCTGCCGGACTGCTGTGGCCAGGTCGGCGTCCACCGCGTCGAGGGTCGCCGGGGGCGAAGCTTGCCGGTGCGTCGACCCGCCCTGAGGGCTGCGGGCGAGCCCAGGATGGCCGTTGAGTACGGCTGCTCGCAGGGGCCACGCGGTGCCGTTGCGGTCCCAGCCTGTCGCCTGCGGGCCGTCGCCGTCCCCGCCCCCGTTGGGCTGATCGTGCAGGCTGCCACGACGAGCGTCGGATGCCGCCGAAGGGTCCGGCCTCACGGGTGAAGTCCGCTGTTGTGAGAGTCGGTCTTCCCGGTTGGCTTCTGGCGGCGCAGGTCGGCGATGAGCCGGTTGGCGAGTCTCAGGGTGTCCTCGCTGGGTTCGGCGTCGATCTCGTCGAGTTTGCGGGTGAGGGCCCGGCGTAGGGAGCGGATCTGCTCGAGGTGTCCCAGTGCGGCGTGGGCGCGCATCGCTTGCTGGTAGGAGGCTTCGGCGTACGGGTCGTGGCGCATCGCGGCTTCCAGGACAGCCAAGGCTTGTGCCGGTTCAGGGGTAGCGGCGGCGAGGGCGAGGTGGGCGTCGAGGGCTTGGCGGCGGATGCCCTCGCGGTATGCCTCGATCCATTCGAAGTCGAAGCCGTCGGCGAGTGTGCCGTCGTAGGCGTCGACGGCGCGCTGCAGTGCGGCGGTGCGGTCGGCGTCGGTGGTGGCGAGCGCGGCGTCGCGCAGCGCGGCGCGCATGCGCCACAGGTCGGTGTCGAGGGCGTCGCGGTTGAGGGCATAGCGGCGCGCCGGGTGAGTGAGGTAGGTGTCGGGTCCTCCGGTGAGGACGAGGGTTTTGCGTAGTGCGGATACGTAGGTGTGCAGGCGGTGCGGTGCCTTCGACGCGGGGGCGTCGGGCAGCAGGTCGTCGAGGATGTTGTCCTGTGCGGCTTCGCCGTCCTGAACGACGAGGTAGACCAGCAGTTCGAGGGCTTTCGCCCGCAGCGGCGTGGTCGTGTCCATGTCCACGATGCGAGCCCCGCCGAGCACTCGAACGTCGACGCGTCCGCCGGTGCTGCAGGGCCGATCGTCGCCCGCCGGCTGCGGTTGATTCCCGGCGTTATCGCGGCGCTCCTGCAGGTGTGCGGCGGCAGAAATCTCGGGTGTGCGGTTCGGCGCGTGGGTGGCGCCGAGCAGCCTGTCGAGTGGTATGCGCTGCGCGGGTGCTGGCGGTTGAGGCTCGCCGGTATGGGACTCAGCGAGGAGCCGCAGCAGGTCGGTGGTCTCGCTGCGGTTGATGACGCTCAGGCGGCCGACGGCGGAAGGACAGCTGTGCTGTTTCGCGTCGTGCTTAATGATGCTGGTGGAGCCGTCTTCGGCGACGAGGATGGTGTCGCCATCGGGCCAGGCACCGAGCAGGACGCCGTGGATGTCGAGTCGGTGCCCTTGCGTGAGTAGCGCGACGATGCGGGTGCGCTCGTGAGCAGCGGTGGGGGCGGCGATCAGCACCGTCGGCGGCACGGGTTCGGCGATCGTGCCCCGGTCCCGCAGGTCGGCGATCGTGTCGACCTCGTCGCCGCCGCACATGCGTGCGCGGTGCAGCGTCTGCTCCTCGATCAGCGTCAGAGCGTCGCTGAGTCCGCTGGTGATGGTCATCCGCGACGTGTCCGCCGGTGTGGATGTGGTGTTGCCTAAGAGCATGGTGAGGGTGTCCGAGGCGATGACGACATGGTGGCGGCTATCGGGGTCATCTGGTCCGCCGGCGGCGAGGGCGGACACGAGCAGGCCTCGGGCCGCTGCCTCGGCTCCGGGCCCGATCAGGCCGAGTCCCGCAGATGGCCACGCCTCGATCAGCGGGCGGGTCGGCGCGGATATAGGCGGCTGCGATTCGTGCGCCGTGAGCTTGGGGGTCTCGTTGTCGGCCGCGTCTGTCGGGTCCGAGTCGGCGTCCACGACGGGTTCGTCGGGCGGAGGGTCGAGGTCGGGGCGGGGGTCAGGACTCGTCTTCGCGCTCGGTGTCAGGGCCCTTAGGCCGCGACGGATCCGGGTGATCACCGCCGGCATTGGTTCGACGCTCGGGTCGTCGAGGCGTGGGCGCGTGGTGGGTTGCTGGGGGGTGTAGCGGCGACGGCGGTGTGCCCAAACGAGGGCAACCGCGGCGAGGATTGCGGCGGCGAGTCCCATGTCGAGCCAGCTACCCGTACCGAGCGACACACCTGGTTGAGGTCGCGGGGTTGGGGCGGTTCGTTCGTCGGCGGTGCGAGTGGTGGGCGTGGCAGCCGGTCTCGACGCCGAGCCCTGGTCGGCTGGCGCGGGCGTGGGCGCTGGGGCGGACTCCACGAGGCCGTCGTCGGTGTCGGTTCCGGTCGGGCTGTTGGGCGATCCTGACGGAGCTGATGTCGTCGGCGCTGGGGTAGGCGCCGGTCGGGGCGACGGGCGTGGTGCTTCGGCCGTGGGAGGTAGTCGCAGTGTCCAGCCCGGGTAGATGAGGTCAGGGTCGCGAAGTGTCCCACCGGTGTGGGGGAAGCGGGTGCCGCGGTTGGCGGTGAAGATGTCGGGCCAGCGGTCTGCGTCGCCGAGGCGGTCCTGGGCGATGCGGGACAGCGTGTCGCCGCGCCGCACCGTGTAGGTGTGGTTGGCCTGGTCCTTGCCGGTGGGTGGTGAGGCGGTGTGGTCGTCGGCATGGGTCCGCGCGGTGGCTGCTGGGCCCTGCGGTGGATGGGTCGTCTCCGCGGTGGCGGCTGTGGTCGCGCTGGCGTGGGCGGGTGTCGCGGTGGCCGCCGTGCTGACGGCGGTCGCTCCCAGGACAGCCGCCGTGATGCCCTGCAGCGGCCCTGGCAGGTGCAGCTGTGGCAGTCGCCGTGACATCCGGGCGGCCTGGGCGTACAGGCGGGCCGTGATCGCGGCGGCGAGCATTGCCCACAGCAGCCACGCCGCGAGGTAGGCGATGCCGGCGAGGAAGCCGCCGCTGAGGGGCTCCTCGACCCAGCCGCGCAGCAGAGTGGTCCACGAGCCCTGCGGGTGTGGCCACCTGTCGACGCGGACGAGCGTGACCGGCACAGCAACGACCAGCAGCGTCACCGCCGACGTGTGAGCGGCCGAAGCGGCCCTAGACCTCATCGCCCCTCCCTTGCTGCCATGTGGGGACCGGACGCCAACCGGCACTGAGCCGGCTTGGCAGCGCCGTGACACGTTGGCCACGAATCGACCGTAGGGCGAGCGGCAGAAGACGACGCGGTTCCGCTGGCTGACAGGACCTCACACGACCTCACACGACCTAACAACCCCAGCTCACAGCCAGTCGATAGAAGCCGAGACGGTGCGACCGGCGGCGTTCTGCTGAGGCCAGGACGCGGCTTCGCCAGGAGGACGAGCTGGCCGTCTGGGACCGAGCACGGGGGCCCCGTTAGCGGAAGCGAAGCCGAAAGCGCCTGGCGTTAGCCCAGTTCGGGGCTTTCCCGCACCGAGTTACCCGTGCGCTCGGAGCGGGCAGCGTTACCGGGTGGGGATGGCCGGATGGTCCCTGAGGGTGGCTGTCGTGAGCGCCGGCTCGGTGGGGACGATGCCCGCTGCGGCGAGACGACGGGCGTGATCCTTCCGCAGGTGGTCGGCCGCGTCGTGGTCGCCGAGGGTGATGAGTGCGCTGACTGCGCGGGTGTGCAGGTCGGCGTTGTATGGGTCGATGCGGATGCCGGCCTGCAGCCATGCCAGGGCTTGACGGGCGTCAGGGCTGGCGCTGGCGAGAGCCGCGTGTGCGTCGATGACGTGCCGGCGGGTGGCCTCGCGGATCGGGTCGAGCCAGGGCCAGGTCCGTCGGGTGGCGAGGTCGCCGGGGTAGGCGTCGATGACGGCCTTCCAGGTCGTGGCGTCGGTGGTGACGGCGGTGGTGGCGTCGCGGACCGCGTGGTGGAAGTGCCACAGGTCGACGGTGACGCCATTGGGTTGGAGGCGGTACCGGTCGTCGGTGTGCTCGATGATGGTCACCCCTGCCGTGGAGCGGATGGTGGCGCGGAGGTCGCTGAGGGTGGTGTAGAGGCGGCCGGTGAGAGAGCGGCGGGGCAGGCCCGGCCAGATAGCGTCTGTCAGTTGTCGGGTGTCGGCTCCGTCGGGGTGGGCGGCGAGGAACACGAGGACTTGGAGGGCGGCGGTACGCCGGATCTCCACAGGGTGGCCGTCCAGCAGCAGTGTCGGTTCGCCCAGCACGCGCAGCTGGAGGCGTCGGTTGTCGGTGCCGGAGCGGACGGGGTGGTCCTGGGCGGTGGCCTCCCACTGCGGGGACCGGCCTGCCAGGGCGGGGTTGCGCGACGGGCCGGAGGCGCCAGGCTCTGGCGGCGCCGTGCCGGGTTGGGCGATGACGGTGAGCAGGTCGGTGACCGTGACCTGGCTAAGGACGCACATCCGTGGCCCGGCTGACCCGCTGCCGTCCTGGTGGTGCGTGTGCCCCGACGGGTCGATCTGCCATGTCTGGCCGGCCGGGAACCGTCCGAGCACGGCCAATGCGGAGGAGGCGGTGGCCAAAGTCACCAGGGTGTCGGCGTTGTCCGTCGCGGACGCCTCGTCGACGATGAGGGTTGGTCCGGGTGGGCCGGTGCCCTCCTGCGTGTTTCGTTGTGGCTGGTCTCGTCCGCCCAGGCCCCGACCAGGGTGGTCTCCGGAGAGGAACCCTGCTGCTTGCCCGAGGTTGTCGATGACGGCCAGCCCGGGCAGGCGCCGGCCCAGCGTTTCGGCGGTGGGGCCGAGCAACCCGGCCAGGACGGATCGGGTGGCGACCACGGACACTGCCGGGTGATGACGCCCAGCTAGGAGGCTGGTGACGAGCAGGCCTCGCGCTGCGTCCTGCGCCCCTGGTCCGGTGAGACCGACCGCAGCTCGGGGGAAAGCCCTGCCAGGGGTTGGCCGGTCGAGCGGCGGCGAGCCGGCCGAGGCGGCGCCGGGTTCGGTAGGCGGTGGCGTCGGATCGGCGAGGGCGGCTTGTACGGCCGCCACTGTCGGGGGCAGCGGCGCCAGGTCCGTGTCCTCGCGGCTCGGTGGACCTGGCGGGCGGGGCCGGTAGGAGCGGCGGCGGCGTAGCCACACCAGCGCCGCTGCCGCGCTGACCTGCTCCGCCACATCGCGCGGCAGCCAGCCGCCGGCGACGCTGATCCCGTCGTCGGCCAGGACGTCGCCGTCTGGTGCCGTGGGCTTACCGGCTTCATCCAGAGTTCCTGCCGCTAGCGGTTGCGTGGGCGGCGGTGGCGGTGCGGTGATCGCGTGGGAGCTGACGCCGAGGACGGCCGCCCCGGCGATGCCACCGGCGGTGGCTTGCAAGGGTGTCGGCAGCGGCATGCGCCGCAGCCACGACACGGTCGCGCTCAGGCGGGTCAGCACCCGGATCGTGACCGTGTAGGCGAGTAGGAGCCACACCAGCCAGGCCGCGATGGTCAGCGCGGCAGTGAGGGTCTGTTCGGTCAGCGGGTTCTGCACCCACTGCCGTGCCTGCTCGGCGGTGGGCCAACCTCGTACGGGTGCTCCGACCAGTGACAGCAGCACTATCGGAGGGCCGGCCAGAAGGGTGAGGACGAACAGCAGCGACATCAGCTGCCGCGGCCACCGCATGTCACCCGCCTCCACCCGGTGACACGTCCGCCCGAACCGGGCCCGTGGGAGGTGCGGCGCGCGCGGGTGGGGCGGGGCGCAGGACACGGCTCCAGAGCCGAGTAGCCCACCAGGTCGCGACGGCGATGGCGTAGATGACGCCGAGCATGCCGGCTGCCCGTCTACTGACGATCGCCGCGCAGATCACCGACACCGGGGCGGCGAGGATGAGGCGGAACATCAACGGTGTCACCACCGCCATGACCACGGCAACGCCGAGGAGGAAACCGCCGACGCGGCCGGCGATGTCGATCCACAGGATCCGGTCCGGCCACCGGTCGGCGGTCAATGAGTACTGGATCAACCCCATGCCGAGGGTTGCGGCGACGATGGATCCGGTCGGCGCGGCCAGCAACGCCGACCAGCCGCCGTGCGGGGAACGCCACTGCCGGGCGGCGACGAGCGCCATCGCCACGGCCATCACCGACACCGGGGCGATCGGCCACAGCGCCCACTTCAGGTACGGGCCGACAGGCATACCGAAGTATTGGCTGGTGACCACCGCGTACAGGCCAGCGATCGCCGCGCCGAGGGACACCGCGGCGAGGATCCCAACGCTGACCCGTCCCCCTTCGGTTCGGGTGCCGGGGGTGGGACTGCGGGCGGCGATCAGCGAACCGAGCACCGTGCCCGCAGCCAGGCACGCCAGAAGAGCCATCACCGCGGCCATCGTGAACTCGCCCCAGTTCACCCTCACCGAGTAGTACACGCCGAGCACCCCATGCTCCTCGGCGGTCAGGAGGCACTGCCAGATCAGGGCCAGCGACGCGAAGCCCGGCACCGCGATCGCCGCCGCCCGCCGCACGGGCGGCACCGGCACCTCCACCCGCTCGACCGTCGCGGTATCGACGGCGCCGACGTCCGCGGCGCCCCGGGCCGCGACCAGCGCCGGCTCGGGCACGACTATGGGTGCGGCGCCTGTGTGCTCGGCGATCGCCGCCGCTAGGTGCGGTAGTTGGGCGCTGCCGCCCACACAGTAAATACCGGCGAGGTCGCCGACCGTGAGTTCGGCGACGGCGACCGTCTCCTGCGTCAACTGCGCCACGCGCCACACCACCGGCCGGGCGGCCTCGTCGAGCATCGCACTGTTCGCGACGACCGGCGGCCGGTCCGGGAGCGGAACCGTGACCGCCGGATGGATCACCAACGCTTCCTTGGCGACCCGAACGCTGTGCGCCACCGAGGCGCGCGACTCGCCCTGCCCCTCTCCGGTCGACGTGCCGATGAGGGCGTCGGCGAGCGCGTGGTCGACTGCCGTGCCGCCAGCCGCGGCGTCGGCGAGGGTCGCGAGGACCTCGAACCCGGCCGGCCCGCGGCGCAGCACCGTCACCTCCGCGCCCGCGCCGACGTCACAGATGACAAGGAACGCGCCGACCGGCACCTGCACACCGGTGGTGAGTAGGTACTCGGCGACCGCTACCGGGGCCTCCACCAGACGTGGTTGCGGCAATCCCGCTCGGTGTGCGACTTGCCGCATCCAGGTCCGCCGCCGTGGCCCCCACGCGGCCGGGACTACCACCCGCACATCCCGCACAGGTTGACCGACGACCCGTTCGGCTTCAGCGGCGGCTCGGCGCAGCGGCGACGCTGCCATCTCCAGCGCGTCGCCACCAGCGTCACCTGCCGTCGCGTCCTCCATCGGACGGCGCGGCCCCGGGATGAACGCTGAGGGCTGCCCCGCCGCCTGTAGGTTCGCGGGCATAGATGACGCGCTGTGTAGGTAAGGATTCCCGTCGAATGACAGGACGTGCGCGCTGCCGTCGGCCCACGCCAGGACGGCTTGGGTGCCGGCGCTGCCGCAATCGATCGACAACCGCGCTTCCCCCGACCCCATGTCCATAGTCAAACATGAGGATCACATTCACGTCACCTGTCAATCACTCACGGCCAGCAGAGGCCAGCCGAAACCGCACCAGCGTCACGAACCGCCGAAGAATCTCCCCCGAGAAATCCCCGTAAACAGACCGTCTCCCGCCTGCGTGCCTCTTGCCAACGACACCAACACGCATTGGATGGAACCGTGAAGCCCTCGCACCCACCCGCCCATCCCACCGACGGCATCGCCCGCACATGGACCCGCACAGTCCTGACAACCGAACCCGCCGATCACGACACCGCCGAAGCCGCAGCCCGCGCCGCCTACCGCACCGCAGGCAAGCCCGAGCCCACAAAGTTCATCTGGTGCCCGTCTCCCTGGGCCGCCCTCAAGCTCATCAGGAGCTTCCTTGAAAATGGGCAGGCTCCACTCGTCAATTCCGTGCGTCGCACGGTGTTGAACCAGGCTCTGTCCGCAGCCCGCACCCCACTCATCGATCGGGCCAGCGACAGCGAACGGTTCGCCGCCTTCGGCGAGTTCCACTACCACTTCGAACGCAACGGGTTCTACGGCGAGCAACGCTACGACGGCATGGACGAACGGTACGACCTGATGGAGCGCCCCTACCGGTGCCCACCGGTCCTGCCGTCCGAGCGATCGGCACTGCGGCCCGTGCTTCACGCCGTGCACCAGACCTACCGGCACGTCCTGACCCCTGCGTGGTCGGCGATCGACCGCGCGATCAGCGCCGATTACACGCTCCAACCGGCCTGGTACTGGTCCGACGAGCACGGGCTCGTCGACCAGAACGACGAAGCCCGTGCCGTCGTCCGCTACAGCACACCTGACCTCAACGACCGATTCTTCGACCCGGCCTGGTGCCTCTACCCCGACCCCATGGTCCTGGCGGCCATCGACACCTACCGCAGAGTCTTCGATACGGACCCCGGCACCGCCTGGCAGGGCTGCCGCGACGTCACCCTCACCAGCGGACCCTGGTGGCCCTTCCCCGAAACCGCGGTCATGAGCGAGCGACCCACCCTGCTCACACTCAACGAGCAGGACCGTCTCCATGCCGACGACGGGCCAGCTATTCAATGGCCCGACGGTCACCACGTGTGGGCCCATGACGGCGTTCTCATCAACCCACCTCGCTCGGGTCGGCAACGAGCGGCGCATGATCCCAGAAGCCCGCAATGATCATCTGGTAATCCACAGGCACCTGAGTTATCCACAGCTAATGCGATCAGGCATTGATCGGCCGGACCACCACTGCTGAAGTACCTGCGCGGGGACAACGCCACGTCCCCTCCAACGACGAAGGAGCGCAGCCATGACCCGGGGTGGACGCAGCCGATCACGGCGCACCGACAGGCCAACGCCACTGGAGCACCTCGTCGGTGTTACTGGCCTCATCGGCGCGACGGCCGCCCTCATCGCCGCCGTCGCCGGCCTGCTGACAGCCGCCGCCACACTGACGGTGAGCCGCTGATGCCCGCCGTCGAAGCATGGCTGCTCGGCGGACCCGCCGACGGCCGCCTCACCCACATTGAGGTTGACGACGACGGGTCCCTTCCGCAGGCCATCGTCCTGCCGCAGAGCGGCGCCTACCTCGGTGCCCGCGATCATCCCAGCCCGCCGGTGCAGCACCGCTACCTCCGCTGCGCCGGCGAGGTCGACCCGCCAACCTTCCAATACGACGGACCTGTCCCCCAGGACCAGTGACCTCGGCATGGGCTGTCAACCGGCCAAAGCCGGAGCCTGTGTCCCGACCAGAGAACGACGGCACCCGAGCCAGGTCACGTCGCTACCCAACATCATCCCCTGATCGAACGCTTGTACGATTCGCTGGTGGAGGATGTGGCGGCGCGCTGGTGGAACGGGATCTGGGGTCGCCTGGGCCGCCGAGATGTCTGGCTCGTTCGCGAGGTCCGGTGGAAGGTCACCGCCCGAGCCGGCGACAGCGAGACCGGCCGGGTGCTGCGGTGGGAGTTCGACACCGAGGATGAGGCTCTCGCCATGGTCAAGCGTCTGCTCGCCGCCGACGCGGGCGGCCAGTGGCGCAAGCAGTCCGGCGACAGCCAGCCGCCACAGCAGACCTAGCACCCGCCTGACGGTCCGCACCTCGGGGCGCAGACCGTCAGGCGGATCGTGGTCAGGAGCTACAGGTGTTGAGCATGCTCTGCAGGGCGGACTTCTCCGACGACTGCAGGGTGAGCCCCCAGCTGTACTTCACGGTGATCCACATCTTGCTGTAGGTGCACCGGTACGACGACAGAGGCGGCTGCCAGGTGGAGGGGTCCTGGTCGCCCTTGGACTGGTTGACGTTGTCCGTCACCGCGATCAGCTGCGGGCGTGTGAGGTCGTTGGCGAAGCTTTGCCGGCGGCTGGTCGTCCAGGAGTTGGCGCCGGAGCGCCACGCCTCGGCGAGGGGGACGACGTGGTCGATGTCGACATCGGAGGCCGCCGTCCAGGTGGCGCCGTCGTACGGGCTGTACCAGCGACCGGAGGTGGCCGCGCAGGAGCTGTCGACGACGACGGAGGTGCCGTCGCGCTTGAGGACCTGCTCGCGGGTGTTGCAGCTACCGCTGATCGTGATCCAGTGCGGGAATAGGTCCCTTGAGTAGCCGCTCGTCGAGCCTTGAGTGGCCACGGTCAGGGCGTTGAGCTGCGACTGGGCCGTCGCCTTCGACGGGATCCCGGGAGGTGTAGCCGACGCGGGCTGCGTGCTGACGCCGACCAAAGCGGCGACGGCGGCGAGGACGACCGCGCCGGCGCGGCGTTTGACGCGTGGGAAACGGGCAGAGACTCGGGTTACCCGCATGGGGGCCTCCTCGGCACTGGGGTGAACGGCAACCGTGCCTGACGATCATGTCCATCGAAGGGCATGTTTGTGAAGGTGCGCGGAAGCAGCCAGGAAAATTTGAAGCGCTGAGCTGCGGGAGGGTACGAGGTGGGTCGACTCGACAGACCCTCGCCGGCCGCCTGTTCAGGGCATGCGAGGCACGCGCTCAGCTGTCGAACGACGGCTGGCCCAACTCCACCCGGCATATGTCGATCGGAGACTGCTGGGCGCATCGCCAGGATGCTCTCCTCGAGATCGCGCAGGTGCAGGGAGAACGCCTCTCGGGTCACCCCACCCCACCGGTCGAAAATCTCCTCGGGTCCGGCCGGCAGGCTCACGCGACCGAGCTCGAGGAAGACCTATTGCCCTTGAAGGATTGAGGCCAGGTTGGCCCTACTCACGGGACCAGCGAGTTGCGCACGTCGGTGCCGCGCCGTCCTGAACTGGCCCGAAGCTGCGGGTCTGCCAACGGTCGGAAGTGGTGTGTACGGCAATCTGAGCGGCGACCCGGATCCGGCCGATCAGCGCGACGCGGCCGGTGTCTAGGCAACTGGCTCCAGATCGGACGCATTACCTTAAAGCGCGTTCGCGCTGGTCGCTACGAGCTGCTAGCCCGCCTGGTAGAAGTTGGCGCCGTAGCTGTAGAGGCTCCGCAGATAGAGAGACCCCGCCTTCTCGACGGCATTCTGCCTGATGATCTTGGGGATCAGCTTTTCCGGCCGCGAAACCGCCTCACCGCCGAGTTCCTGGACCACTTTCTCGACGTTTGAGCGGATGCCCGCCGGGGTTACGGCCGGCCGTGCCTCCGCTCTCCCAATTCAGACGCCCCTAGCATAGGCATCCCGGCCACGCCGACACTCGCCTCGAGCCTTTGTGGGAAGTCACAGGAGTTATCCGAAAACCCGACGAGACCTCTGAATACAATTCGACGGCTATTCGTCGCGGGGCAACACGCCGTCTTCCGTGTACCGCTCGCCGTCGTCGCCCTGAAGATAGGCTTGCAAATCCCTCCCAATGCTTCCGAACTCCTGATAGGCGTCGCCTTCAAATTGTCCTTTCACATCAATGGCACCTTCAAACCAAGTCAAGTTGACTACACTTCCATCTGTGCAAGTGTATTGATAGATCGGCTGGCGGTCTTCGTCCCAGCCGAGCCACCCCCCTGCCCTGAGTGCGGGGTTATTGTCTGCATAGGACAGCCATTCCTCCAGGGGTATCGGGCGATCTTCGCTTTCGTAGTATTCCTCCGCACGAGTGATGTGTAGCTCGTATGCCACGATTCCTCCATTACGTTGGCAGTTGTGCCGTCAAGTGAAGAGACTACAGGACGGCCGGGCCACGCCGCCAAAGGCCGGGCCGGCACGGCTTGCGCGCCGGCCCGAATCAAATTCTTATGCGTAACTTGGGCCATCTTCGAAGCGGTGATTCACTTAACGATCACGTACGACACATTCACTCCTCGCCCAATGCCGTAATGATAGGCGTCCACCATGGCAGAGTACTGTTGCGACGAGACCGTACCCGATGGGATGCCGATGACCAACTGCCGGTGCTTGATATCTGCCTTATTGATAACCATGTCACCGAACGTTCTTCCGTTATATCTCTCAAGGGTTCGAACGTCTCTTCGGAGTTCCCCTTGGAGGGACTTTCCGTTGCGATAGCTGGTATGCAAAGCCTTCGTCTTGACGCTGATTGCGGTCCCCGAGGCGACGTCGAATGCATCGATGGATGGATTGTTAATAGCAGGCAAGCCTTTCAATCCCATATCGTCGAGAATCCGCTTCTCAAGTCCATACCCCCGTTCCCTGAACGGCAGGTTCCATAAACCCCGACCAGCCTCGAAGTCATCGGCGTATTTCGCAACTCTTCGCGCAGCGACAAGCGCGGCAGCGACGCTACCAACCCCGTTAGCGATCTTGCCGCCCGGAACCGCATCCAATGCGGTAAAGCCGCAGGCGATCTCGTCACCCTCTAGGCAGTCTGGCGCGTCCGAGAAGGGCACAAATCCGACGGCCACCTCGACCAGCGGGTCTTGGCACAACTCCCTCGGTACGCATGAAAGAGGGATGGGCTCACCTTGCGGGGAGGGCGATGGGGTCGCCGTCGATGAAGAATGCCCCCCCTTTCCGGAACTTCCTTTACCTGGCGCGGGCGCAAGCGATGGCGTGGGGGAGGGTGAACTAGAGGGCGGCGGAACATAGATCCCGCCTCCGTCGTTGATCCAAAGCATGCCGGTTGGGTCGCTCTTCGTCACCGGCGAGTTGTTTGAGTACGTATACGGGTTCCATTGCTGCGGGTCGCCGAGGTCCATGACTGGGTCGACCGAGATAAACCGGCCCAGTGTTTGGTCATACTTCCGGGCGCCAATGTTGACGAGGCTGGTCGGGTCGTTGTCGCCGCCGACAAATCCCTTGCTGTTTGGCCAAGTGGGATTCGTTCCGCGGGGTGCGCCGTAGGGGTTCTGCCGGCGGGTCGTGACGGCCTGGCTGCTGGCGTTGATGGCGACTTGTTGAGTGCCTTGGTGGTCGCTGTAGAGCCAGGTCAGGTTGCTAATCGCGGAGCTTTCCGTGCGGCTGGCGACGGTCGTGCCGGCAAAGTCGTAATAGCGGGTGCCGGTCTTGACGGCGCCTTGAAGGCGAATTTCCTGGGCGGGGAGATAAAGGGTGACCCCGGTGCTATCGCGGCGAATGAGCCGAGTGCCGTTGGCGTCGTAGATGTTAGTTTCGATCGTTTTGCCACCGGCGCTAGCGGTGGAGAGTTTGTCCTCGGCGTTCCAGCTGACGGTCTGGCTGTTGGTGCCGTTAGCGCAGTCGTTGGCAATGTTGCTGGCGGGGCGGCAGGTGGTGTTGCCGGTGTTGTCGTAGGCGTACTTGTTGATCACGTCCATCTGGCCCGACGTCTGGGTCGTCATGGCTGTGACGGCGTGCGGGCGTACGACGCCCTGGCCGCCGATGGGCGTGGCGTAATTTCGGGTAGTTTCCCCCGTGGCATTGTGGCTGGTCTCAGTCGCCCGGGAGCCGGTGTTGGTAAACGTCCAGTCCTGCCAGTACGGTGCCGGGCCGGCGAGGTTCGCCACGCTCGGGTCGGTATTGCAGCTCACTCCCGCCTTCGGCGTCCAGGCGGTCTTGAGTCGTCCGAGTTCGTCCTGACGGAAGCACTGGATGTCCGTAACGCCGACCTGCGGGGTGTCCGCAATCGAGGTGATGTTGCCAGCGTCGTCGTGATCGTAGTTGCGGTCGGAGACTGTGCCTTCGACGTTCTCCCGTTCAACGGTGATGCGTGCGACCCTGCGGGTCGCCTCATCCCGATAGATGGTGTCCTGTGTATAGACGCCGTTGGGCATCTTGTAGACCGACCCGGCGCGCTCACCGTAGGTGGTGTACGTGGCGGTGGCCATGGTGCCCACCGATCCTGTCAGGCTGGTGTTGATACTCGTCGGCATGCCCGTGGTGGCGTCGAAGTCGGTGGTGATCTTCTCGTCGACTAGACCACCACCGGCGGGGTAGGCGATCGATACTGGTGCGCCGGTGGCGTCGGCGTATTCGTAGCCGTAGACGTAGGTGGAGTCCAGGCCCGCCTCGATCGAGGGAATCACGTAGTGGAAGCCCTTGGGCTGATAGCGGGCGTCGAAGCTGCGGACCTGCCACTTGTAGGCGTTCGCCGACCCGGCCGGCTCGTACCGGATCGCCTGAGTCAACTGGCCCTTGTATCCGGGCTGGCCGGTGTACAGGGTGTCGTACTTCCACTCCGCGCGCAGCGCGCCAGTGGCGGAATCGTCGCGAAGTTCTTTCTTGCGACCAAGGGCGTCGTAGACGTACCACAGCGCCTCACCGCGGGCATCCACTGCCTTGACAAGCTCGTTGGCGTCGTTGTAGGTGTTGGTCGTGACACCTTTGTCCGGGTCGGTCGTCCGCCACGGGCGGCCTCTTGCGTCGAACTCATACACCCATTGGTTGGCGTTGGGGTCGATGTTCTTGACGGCCTGGCCCTTGCGGTTGAACTCGTACCGGCTTTCTAGGTAGCCGCCCGTCACCCCGGTGGGGGTGTTGTGTTGCCGGAGGGCGATGGTGCGGCCCTCGATGTCGGTAATCGTGGTGGTGGGGGTGCCACCGGCCGGCGGGGTGACTCTGGTCAGGTCACCCTCGTCGGCGGTGACGGTGCGCCATTTCTCGAACAGGTTGATGTCGCCGTCGCCTGCCAGGAAGATGCTGGTAGTGGCTCTGGATGCACGGTCGAACAGGGTTTTGGTTAGGGCCGGCACGGACCATTCCGGCTCCCACCAGAGGGCCCCTGACGCGGCGCCTGGTTCGGCGTGGGCTGCGTAGCTCGTGGCGGCTCGACCGAACTCGTCGTAGAGGATGTCGGTGACGACCCGGGAGCCACTACCGCTCATCGACAGGCTTTGCGTCTGGCGGGGCCGGAGTAGGCCGTCGAGGATCTGGTAGGAGGTGACGTAGTTGGCGTCGGCGTTCAGTACCTGGCTGGTCACGTACGGGTAGGTGTCCCGGTTGGGCGCGAAGGTGTAGGTGTACTGGGCAAACGGTTTGTTCGGGTTACTTTCGTTCGACCAGCCCAGCTTCCACACCTTCTCGGTGCGACCCAAGGCGTCGTACTGCACCTGAGCCGTCGCCTTGTCGTTGGGGTCGGTGGTCTTGGTTGTGGATCCCCAGTATGGGTTGGTCTCCACGGACGAAGTCCAGTTGAACGGGCTAGGGCCTGTCGTGCTCACCTTGGTGACTGGGCCCCCGACCGCGGGGGTGTATCCGGTGGTGGTGACGTTGCCCTTAATGTCGGTGGCGGTCAGCGCCCTACCGGTGGGATCGTAGGTGGCCTGCGAGACCACCTGCCACACCGTGCCGGTGCCTGGCGCCCAGTCCGTGAGCTGTTCGGTCTTGGTGACGGCACCGAACGTTAGTGTGGTGTCGGCGCTGCTCGCGCCGTCGTAGGACAGCCTGACGTCGGAGATCACGTCATCGATGCTGGCCGGGCTCTTGCCGCAGGCCAGCGCCGTGGTGGTGGTTTGCTTAACCGCCCTCGTCAGGTTTTTACTCAGGTTGCGGTTATAGCTGTAGGTGACGCATTTCTCGTCGCCGGTCTTCGCGATGTCACCATCATTCTGCGACCACTTTTGCGTGCCGTAGGTGTCGTCGAAGCTCGTCGACTGCCCCGAGGTACGCCAACCCCTCGAGCCGTCTAGGCCGAGGGCGGTGGATGAGTAGGTCGCCTGCGTGCCCACGAACCGCGTCTCAACGGTGTCGCCGTTGATCGTCCGGCTGGCTGTCGGCGGGGACCGCCAGGGCACTGTTACTGCCTTCGACACCGGCTTGGTCGTGACCCCGTTGTAGAGAACCTGTTCGCGAACCTGGCCGGCGAACTGGTCTTCGTCATAGACGGTTTCCGAGCCTACGGAGGCGGGGACCGTGACCGTGCGTGTTCCACCGGACGGACTGGCCTTGTCGCCGTGCATACCCCGTAGGAACTTGGTGACGGTCAGGCTCTGGGTGGCCGGATCGGAGCCGACCCGGGTGTTGACCTGAGCGTAGCCTCGCCATTGCGACCAGGTTTTGCGGTCCGGCTTGGACAGCCCGTCGTCGTCGGCGTAGTGCCACGCGGGCGCCCCCGGGTACTCGTACCAGGTGTGAGTGGCGTCAGCTTGCCGACTGTCTTTGAGCTGCACATCGTTTGCTGCGATGTGCTCGACCCGGTACTTGTGCCACCACTGTGTGACCAGCCGCTCACCGCTAGGGTCGTCCGGGTCCGGCACCAGCACCGGGTAGCAGCGCTTCGTGTTCGTGTGCGCCGCGAGGGATTCCGTGTTGGCCGCGGTGCACTCGGTGTCGCTGTAGTCGACGTGGATGATCGCGCCGGTTTCGGTCTTGATGTCGGAGATCCGCAGCCAGTTGTCCGACGTGCCGTGCTCGGTCAACACCCGGTTCGCAAGCGTCGTCGCGCCGAACGTGACCGGGGGTAGGTTGACGGTCCCGTTGACGTGCCCGGTGTGGTCGATCTTGTCGAGCCACAAGCCGGTGTGCGTGGAGTCCGCGGTGGCGGTGAATGTGTGGCTCAGGGTCCATGACTCTACGTTCTGCCAGTCGGGGGTTTTCTTGGTGGTGTCGTAGACCTTCGTGGTGATCGTCTTCAGGCGCTTGGTAGTCCAGAAGGACGGTGAGTACTGCTGCGGACACGACGTGGCGGACGCCTTGCATTCCTGGTCCCAGGGGGTGTCTTTCCAGGAGTCCTTGACTGGGCTCGCCTCGGTGCCGCAGTTGGAGAAGCAGCGCATGTCGGTGTCGAAAACCACCTGGGCATAGGGGGTGGTGTTGCGCTGGGTGACGCCGTGCGTCGCCGCGGTTCGGTCGTAGGTGCCGTAGTCGATGCGGGTGAGGTAGCCGGCCCGGTCGTATGACACGTCGTCGGAGTCGGTGATGTTGCGGGCGTACTTGTTGGTTTCCTTGCCGTACCACAGCGACATGGTGTTGCCCCGTACGTCGACGACGTAGTCGAGGTTCCACCGCCACGCCTGGACGCAGTCGGAGTTGGTGAAGGTGCTCTGGTGGCAGGGCTCGCTTGAGTGGTTGCCGAACACTGGCATGGTCAGCGTCGAGTTCGTCTTGGCCGATTGTCCCGGTAGAGCGTGCATGCCGAAGAAGTACTGCGTACCGTCGGTGGTGGTCACCTTCCAGTACTCACCCACGTCACCGTAAGTCGAGTCGCCGCTGTCGCCGTTGGTGGCGCCTGTCAGCTTCTCGATCTTCGCGCCGTCCTCGGAGCGGGAGTGCCAGCCCTTACCCGCCTGGAATACGAGTTCGCTTCCGCTGCCGTTCAGGTTCAGGGTGGCGTTGTCGGACCGCCAACACTGGTCACCGGTGCGCTGACTGTTGTTAGCACCGTTCTTCATGTCTTCTACACATGGCACGTAGCGGCGTTCGATGAAGCCGGGCGAGTAGTCGAAGCCCTCACCGATCCACGAGGGCTGATTGTTGGTCACCTCCGAGCGGCCATCCACAGCCGACGACGAGTAGGCAAGAGTCACTGACGGCGCGGGGCCGGTAGCCGGCGCGGTGCGTACCGGATACGACCATGAGAAGTCACCCGATGAGCCGCCGGAGGACCACGAAGATGAGGCAGTCAGACTGGTGGCGGTGAAGTCACCGTCCTTGCCCGAGGCGCCTGCGGCCAACACCAGGAACGATGCCGCCTGCTGCCCGCTCGCGGCGCCGGCCGTCGGTGGTTCGCCGGTCGTGGATGCCGACGGTGGGTGCGCGGGGGCCACTGCGACATCCGCCGTCGCAATACCGGCGCTAAGGTCATTGGCGGTCTCGAGCGGCACCGACCGACACCGTGGGTCGTCCGGGGTGGACAGCGCGCATTCGGGGACCTGCCACAATTTCAGCCGCGACGCCCACTCGCCGCCGGCGGCGTACCGGAATTTGCTGTAGTCCACCGAGACCCTTGCCGTGCCTGCTGCTTCGTCGCGCGGGGTGCTTACCTTCATGACAAGCCCGTCACGCCACGACTGCGGCACTGCCGCTCGGTCCATCACCTGCACATCGACACCGGCGAGCCGCTCACCGGCCCTACCCGCAGCGCGGTCCACCCAGACGGGCAAATCACCCGCCTTCGCTCCATGGCTACCAGCCGCGCGGGCACCAGCCGCACCAAGCTCCACATGGGCGGTACCGGCGGTTGGCCACGCCGGTGCGGGCGCAGGCGCGTATTGCACCCGCTGCTGCTCCCACCCCTTACCCGCCACCGGTCCGCCGTGGTTGTCCAATTTCTCGGCCGGTGCCGGATGCGGCCGTCGGTCGGGTTGGGCTTGGGCGGCGGGCACACCCACCAGGAGCGACGCGACCGCCGTGGCGGCTAGAGATCCCGCCACTGAGAGGCGGCGCGTTGGCGTACCGAGAATCCGCCGGTGCAGCCGGCGAAGAGAAGACCCCGTCAACATGTGTTCCCTTCCCAGGAACCAAGAGCCACTCGAGCAAAGGATTTGTGCATCAGGACGGCGCGGACCGTGGGCGTCGAAGATCGAGGCTTGCGGGCGCTGCGGTGGGGGCTTATTACCACCACAGCACCTGAAGAGAGATCAGCTGGCTTCCTGGGCTTCGTGTAGGGCCAGGACTTGGGCGTCTGTCATCGCGCCTTGATAGAGGCCGAGGTCGTCGACTGTGCCCTGCAGCGGGTGCCAGTTGCCGTTCCTACCCACCACCAACGGACCGTTCGCCTGCCAGGGTCGCCAGGATGTCCGGAGCGTGGTCGTGGCCTTGTGTTCGCCGTTGACATACAACTTGAGTTGCCGACGGTCGGCGTCCAGGACACCCACCAGGTGCTGCCAGGTGTCACCGACGTTCGGTGCTGGCGCCGTCGCGAACGTGGCTCCGGTGCCGTCGTCGGGCGTTGCCGCGGTGTCGAGCATTTTGAGCTTCCACACGCCACCGTTGTCATTGCCGTAGTACAGGTAGAAGCCGCTGACGGCGGTCCCGTTCTGGATCATCACCGTTTGGTAGTCGTCGGTTTGCTCGAGCCGTACCCACACGGACACGGTGAATGATTGGTCGGTGCGCAGCACCGGGGTTGGCTGCCACTGCGCCACCTCACCTATCGGATTGAGCTTGTAGGCCGAGCGCCCGAATTCGGTTGTCGGTGCAGGTGGTGTGTTCGGGTCAGCGTCGTCATCCAACCCACTGTCGAAGTGCAGGCCGGCGCTTCCGTCCCCACCTCGCCCGGTACCGATCTCGACGCCCTTGGACAAGGCCAGCCACCGATCCCACGCCGTCGTGGTGTCCTTGGCCTCACACGAGTTCACGATCGTCGGGTCCCAGCACGCGCCTTCAGGATCGCTCTCGAATCCCCAGCCGCCAACTTGGATCGGCGTCAGCATGCCCGGCTCATCGAACCCGCCTGAGTTGGGGTCTTCCTTGAGGATTCCGGTGAAGTCGTGCGGGACGATCGTTCGGTCGAACACCTGAACGTCGGCGATATTGCCGGGCCACCAGTTGCCTGCGGCACCCCAGAATGTGCGCCCGACCGTGAAGCGGCCCGTGGCGGCCCACGGCGTGGCCGCACGTGGCGTCTCGCCAGCATCCTCGCCATTGACGTAGAGGCGCATCGTCTTTGCCGCAGCGTCGTAGACGCCGGCGATGTGCACCCACTTTCCGATGTCCGCGCTGCCCAGCGTCGGGGGGGCGTAGATCGTCGTGCCGCTGCTGTTCTTGTCCACCGAGTTCCGCATATGGAATGACCAGTGGGGTCCCTGGGAGTCGCGGCGGACGCCCAGGTAGAACCCGCCTGCCATGGTGCTGTCGGTGGTCATCGCAGGGTCTTGGCCCAACACGTTGCGGTCATTGGAAGTATCGATCAATGACGGTCGGACCCACGCCGCCACGGTGAACGACTTGGTGGTGTCCACCACAGGCCCCGATGATGCGGCCTGGCTGCTGGAACCGTTGAACGTGGCGGTCTTCCCGTCGACCATCCGCACGTCATCTGTCCACCCGACGCTGGTGGCAGTCAGCGGCGTGCTCGCGCCCACCCCGGATTTGTCCGCCAGCGCTGCCGCCTGGTCGATGCCTGGATAGGTTTCCAAGCCCCACTGGGCGATGGCGGGCGACGGGTGGCCCACCGTGAACGAGAACCCGAACTCGTTGCTCTCGTTCAGGGTCCCGTCGATGGCCTTGGCCTTGAACACGTTCCGGCCATACCTCGGGGCGGTCGCGTCCACCTCGACGTATTTCGGACTGGTGCCCTGCGCCGGCTTGGAGAACTCCCCCGCGGTGCCCCACCCGTAGGTGAACGTCGCCACCGTCGTGTCCGACGACTCGATCCGGAACCTGCCCGCCCGCCCAGGGCCAGAAGGTGCCGTCACCATGCTCACTGTCACTGGAGGTCTCGTGTTATCGACCGCAAACCGGCACCACGGCGACCACGCCGACTGGAAGTAGGTGTCGGTGTTCTTCACCCGGTACGCGTAGGTCTTGTCCTTCACCAACCCGGACAACGCGACGCTGGTCGCCACCGTGTTCGGGGTGATACCCGTCTTGTCGCCGGGCCCCGCTTTGCGTGTCGGAGAGGTGTCGGTCACCGTGGCCATGCCACCGGAGGGCACCTCGATCCACTCGAAGTGGGCCGTGAGGGAGTCCCACGAGTCGGCGTCCGGGAACGTCGCCCGCAACGTCGGCGTGAATGTGCCGACCATCAGCACACCGCTGTTGCATGCCACGCCCGCGACCTGCAAGCCCGCTGGGGCGCCAGGCTTGCTGTCGTAGTCCACGAACAGCTTGGCGTTCCCCGGGAAGTACTTCTTCCAGCGGCTCTGTGTCGACTCGCCGCTGCCGTTCTTATCCCCGGCGGCACTGAACCCGAGCGTCATCGTTGACCAACTGTTGCCTGCCACCGCTCGGAGCTGGGTGGTCACCGCCGAACTCTCGAACTGCACCGTCATGTCCGGCTGGATCGCGCCGCATCCACCCGCCTCGTTGGCGTGGCTGCCTGCGGCGGTGAGCATCGTCGACAAACCCATCTTCGACCAGGTCGCCCGCATCGTCTTGTCGATCGCCGGCGACAGGTACATCCAGTTCGGGGTGTCGTCACACGAGTGGGTGTGGTCCACCTTCATCTCGACGCGCGCGTCGGCGATGAATTTCCCCTTCAGTGACACCCCGTTGTCAGCCACGGTCGGGAACTCGAAGTACGACCGGTAGATGGCGCCGGTGTCCGGGTTCAACCCCACCCGGGCCACGTCGTGGTCGCTGTTCGACGACCCGTCGTTGGTGGAGTATGCCCACTTGTTGCGTAGATCTGACCAGCGCCACTGGGGATCGATGTAGATCGGGAAATGGGCCGCCGGGGAGTCCAGTAATGCGGGATCCGGAGTCAGCAGGAGGTCGCCGCTGCCCGTGATCTGCGCAGCCACCGGGGCCACTTGCGCGGCGTCGCCAGCGGACACGTCGGACGACGGCTCGTCACCGGCCGACTGGCTCCGACTGATCGCGTTGGCCGCTAACGCCGAGGGCCGCGAGTCCCACATTGCCGCGGGCTCCGCCGAGGCGACCACCACCGCCCCGGCGGTCGCCTTCAAGGCTCCACTCGGGCTGTGACGAACCTGCGCGTCGCCGCCCAGGTCGAGGCGGATCTGACGTACTGCGGGATTGGACGCCGCCGCGGCGGATTTGACGACAAGGACGTGAGTGAAGCCGACGCGTGTGGCCCTCAGCACCAGGTCGACGTCTGGCAGGACGTTCGGGAAGGTAGCTGAGTCGCCGTCGACTGCCGGCTCCGGCAGGCTTCCCCCCGGCCACGTCATCGTCATCGTCTTTGCCGCGTTCTTCACGATCACGAGCGGGCCGGACCCGCCGTTGCTGAAGGTGACATCGGCAGCGGAGGCACGTGGCCGCAACAGACCGTCGGTATCACGGAACAGCTCGAGGTTGATGTCGGTCCACTCGCCGGCCTTGCGGGTCCATTGCGGCACCACGGACGACTCGAACGTCATATGCCCGTCCGGCTGCGCGACCACCCTCGCGTACTCAGACCGGGATGCATCGACCACCACCACCTGGTCACAAGCGGCGGCCATCACCGCGGCAGCCGTCTCCGTCCGCGCCTCGCCCGCACACGCCGCGGCAGCGGCGGCTACCGGCAGCACAACCCCGGCAGTGGCAATCACCAACGCTGCTGGCACACCCAGACTTGCCATTAGTCGGCTAAGCCCAGGCCCCGCGAACTGTCGGGCACGTCGCCCTACCCGCCCGTCAGACCCCGCCCTGACACGCACATGTGCAGCAACCACCGCAAGGCCCCCGTTGATCACGCCCGATGAACGGCCGAACTGTAGGAAGCTTGATGATCAGCTGTAAAGAGCCGTTACAAGTTGCCAGGATGAAACGGACAGCAGCATGTCAGTCCGACATCAAGTTGACCGAAAGTAACCAGGCGCCGCCGGCAGAGACACGGCCAGGCGCTCATCACCTTCGTCGGTGATCGGGCGGGGGCTTTGGGCGATAAACGGGGAATCCACACGGAAACCCCGCCAGGGCTGATCGGCCCCGCTAGCCCTGCTAGCGTGCCGTGCCCGCCTGACGGCATGCGCACTTAACGAACCTGCAGCAACCATTCCTTGGCCAATACACAAGCACCGGAATCTTCGGGCAGCCGGACCGCACGCAATGTATGGCCCAGCTCGTCCTCTACAGTGCGGATCGCAGCGGCGCTCTGAACGATCGCGGAGGTTCTCGCCAACCACGCCTTCGACTACGTGGAATCAGCCGGTGATGTTCCCTGGGTAGCCGTTCGGCCACCACGTTCGGCAGGGTGACCAACCCGCTGGATTTGCGACCGTCGGAAACCGCCCCTGCGTCATCTCCGGCCGGCCCACCGGCAGCACCGGCGCGAAAAGCTCGAAGAGGCGGCTCACTTGCTCCGAACCGTACTCGTCCCAGGTTTCCGTCGCCACGAGCCACCAGCCACCCGTAGCGAGCGGCTCCACCTCAACAAAACGCCCGGACGCGCGGAGGCCCTACTCCCGGGGCAAGAGCGTCCTCGCGTCACCTTCGGGAGTGGCAATCCGGCAGACTCGCGGGCACATCCAACACCCCTACTAACCGTTGAATGAGCAGGCGCATCTGCTTGCCTTATGCCGCCCGGTCTCCAGCCCCCGATGGTGCCCGGAGGAGCCGGAAGACCGCTGGATAGGGAGCCGAATGGCATATCAAGGCCGCCTCGCAACCCTGGTCGTGACAGGAGTACTGCTCGCCGGATGCGATCGACAGGGCTACCCGGAGCCCGCGGACCCGAGGCCGATCGCGGGCACGACAGGACGGGTGACGCCGTTGGCGCCTGAATCGCTGATCGGCTCCTGGACGCTCGTCGACGTTGCCGACCCCGGCGCGGGCAAGATCCTGCACCTCGCACACGGAATTCTGCACCTGGTGGGCAGCCACTGCGGCACCCTGGGCGGGGCCTGGCAGGCCAACAGCGAAGGCGCCTTTCTCGCCGACATCTCGACGGCTTTCACGGCCGCCGCCGAAGGCATCCCTGGCTGCGAGAAGGCTAGCCAGGAGACACCGGAGTGGCTACGACGCGTGACGGCCTACCAGTTTGACGGTGCCGGACTACCCGCACTCCTCAACGGGCAGAACCATGTTGTCGCCCGGCTGATCCCCGGGGCGACACCGACCCCCGAGCCCGACATGGCCGACTCCGTGCTGGAACCGCCGGTGATTACGGACGAGGCTCGACGAGCCCTGGCACCGGCTGTCGCACTACCGGCGACGCTAGTCTCCGCAGACCAGCGCCAGGCGGTTGGCCGTTGGGTACCCGCACGCGGGCACAAGGCGGCGTACCTGGAGTTCGCGGCAGACGGTGAGTGGCGCGGGTCCGATGGCTGCAACGACGAGAGCGGCCGGTGGATCGCCGCTGCTGGCGGCACCCTGCTCGCCACCGCGAGGCCGATCACGCTAGCGTTCTGCACCGGTAGCGTGCCGGTCGGGCAATGGGTCACGACGGCCAGACGAGCCGGTCTTGACGGTAAAGTTCTGGTGCTTCTCGACGCCCGAGGCGACGAGACAGGCCGGCTAACTCGCACGAACTGAAAGCCGTCCTGCAAGCGGCCGCTGCTGTGGGACAGCACAGGATTCCGAACGGTAAACAGAGCCTGCATAAGGGTCACTATGGTGTCTACTGAGGCGTCAGCTCTGCGGGATGCTGGACTCCAGGGAGAAGCAGCGGGCCTGACGAGCGCAGCCAGGCGAATCCCATAGCGGGCACATACACGGGCCTTGTCGGCGCGACGCCGGGCGCGGATGTCCAGGCCGTGGGGCCCAGCTGATCCAGTCGTTGACCGCTGGGGATGGGCCGCCGCAGGCCGGGTCGCGCAGCCACGAGCCCACGCGAGCTTAGGGCGGCCCGAGACGACCGCGTCGACCAGCTGACGACGGTCGTGGAATTGCGGCAACTGTACCTCCGGCGAGGGCCGCTCCGGCTCCGAGTGCCGCGGCTGATCGACGGGTACGGTCCGTGGGTGGATCCGGTAGGCCATCCCGCCTGCCATCGACCTCGCACAAGCCGACCAGACCAGCGCCCGACCCGCCAGCGGCCCAACGTGCGTCAGAGTTCCGCTTGATACGGCGGGCCGGGCGGCGGCCCCTCCACCTGGATGGGTCGATGGCAGACGGGCTCGTGAAGACTTCGCCCCGCTGGGCGTAGGAGACAGGCAGATGACCCGCCGGTCGGGCCGGTCGGAACAGGCCGTTGTCCGACGGCAGAGCTACAGTGCTGATGCCGCCAGCAACTCGGTCCATGGCTGCTGGCGCAAACCCGCAGCTGTATCGAAGGAGACGCGAAGTTCGATGGCCCTTGAGGTGGTGTATGGCGAGAGCCGCGATAGAGGCGTTGCGTCGAGCCTTGCGGAAGCCCTGAAAAGGAGCATCACGGAGGGGACTGTATACCTTGGGTATCCGGTTCTCACTACAGCCGATGACCGCGTCGAGATTGACGCCCTCCTGATCAGTGAGCAGTGCGGGCTAGTAGCATTTCTGTTGGCCGAATCAGTGCCTCGTAACTCGACGGATTGGAAGCAGTTCGTCGATGCGCAGGATCGCCTCTATGCCACGCTTGAGGCAAACCTCCGTCGTCACGATAGCTTGCGCAGAGGGCGTCAGCTCGCAGTAAGGATCGAGACGGCTACGATCTTCTCTGGTCCGGTAGGTGCACCGCCGCCCGGCTCCGAAGGCAAGTACGTTGCCATCGAAAACGTGTCCGACTGGGTCGGTGAACTCCAAGGCATCAGTCGTGACGAAGAGCGCTCCCTCCAAGGAGCGCTTCAGCGGGTAAGCACTATTAAGCCGGCCAAGAAGAGAACGTCTGTCAAGAAGGCTACCTCTAGGGGTGCGACGCTCAAGGTTATTGAGCGCGGCATCGCGAACCTCGACCGCTGGCAGAAGGCCGCTGCAATCGAGACGCCGGAAGGACCACAAAGGATCCGGGGCCTTGCGGGCTCCGGAAAGACTGTTGTCCTTGCACTAAAGGCAGCCTACTTACACACTCAGCACCCGGAATGGCGAATTGCGGTCACATTCCATTCCCGGGCACTATATCAGCAGTTCCAAGATTTGGTTACGCGATTCACCTTCGAGTATAACAATGACCAGCCGGACGAAGATAGGCTCCAAATCCTTCACTCCTGGGGCTCCCGGTCGCGGCCGGGTATCTACAGCGAGATCGCTGCCGCTTTGAATACCACCGCTCGGGACTGGAACTATGCACGCAACGTGTACGGCATGGACAATGCCTTCCGCGGAATTTGCAAAGAGCTACTGGCTGTTGCAAGGGAGTCCGACCCCGAGCCAATCTTTGATGCGGTACTAATTGATGAAGCTCAGGATTTGCCGCCTGAGTTCTTTCAACTCGTTTACCTTCTCACAAAAGAGCCGAAGCGGATCGTGTGGGGCTTTGATGAGCTGCAGAAACTATCCGAGGCAGCAATGCCGGGCACCGATGAACTGTTCGGTGTAGGGCCATCAGGGCAGAGTCTAGTGAGCCTAGATAACCGGGAGAACGAGCCCCGCCGGGACATCGTCCTGCCCGTTTGTTACCGCAATACGCCTTGGGCGCTTGCGACTGCCCATGCCCTTGGCATCGGGGTCTATCGTGACGGCGACCTGGTCCAACACCCCGGCGACCCGGGACTATGGGCTGAGATCGGGTACAACGTGATCCACGGCCACCTGCGCCTAGGCTCTCACGTCACCTTGGAACGATCGCAAAGCAGCTATCCTAGCTACTTTTCGGAGCTGCTGAATGAGGAAGATGCGGTTGTTCTTCGTAGTTTCGATGATCAAGTGTCTCAGGACACATGGGTCGCGAGGCAAATTGCCGAGAACCTGTCAGCGGACGAACTGGAACACGACGATATTCTGATCGTTCTTCCCGACGTCTACAGGGCGAAGACGAGAGCACCGCGCCTCATGCGGGCACTAAAGGAGCAAGGAATCAATTCCCACTTGGTGGGCGTCAACTCTAGCGTTGACGAAGTATTTGTCAAAGACTCCGTTGCTATCGCGCACATCTTCCGCGCAAAGGGGAACGAGGCACCGATGGTCTACGTGGTCGATTCTCAGTATGCCACCGGTGATGTGAACGCTGTTACTCGTAGAAACACTCTCTTCACCGCAATCACCCGAAGTCGTGCATGGGTGCGCATTGCAGGGTGGGGCGAGGACATGGAAGAACTCAGCACAGAGGTAGATACGGTTCGACAAAACGGCTACAAACTCGACTTTGAGATCCCGACGCCTCCGCAGTTGGCGGCGATGCGCCGCACTGATCAGGACAGCACCGTGCAGGAGCTGGCGTCACGCAAGAAAGCAACGGAGGGCTTGCGGGCTTTCATGGAGGCATACGAGCGGGGGGTGATCGATCTTTACGATCTTCCACCAGCGCTGCGGACGCGCCTATTGGCAGCGAATCTGCAGGAAATGCCCGGTGACGACGACTAGAGCGGTACGAGATGAGGTCAACAACCTCCTTGATTATCTGCTCGGAGCCGAGATAGCCGTCTTCTCAAACGTTGTCTCCATCACCGACACGCGTGTTACCTGGCATGCCCTCAACCCCGCCACTCCTTTCCTCATAAATAGGGGGGATCCTTCTCTCGACGACTACAAGCACTGGGTCGAGGCGGGCGCTTACTCTGCTTTGCTGTTCGATGGTTCACTCTTACAGATCACCTACGATGTCGAGGGCGGCAAGATCGTCGGTCATCGGTTGGCCTACGTGCCATGCCCCTACCGACTAGACCCCATAATGGTGAAAACCGATCCGATTCTCGATATAATCGATCTCCATGTCGATGCGGAACCTACGTCGATGGTGCTCCACTCTTGGGTACGCTTCGACTTTGACCCTGAGGCTGCCGGCCCGAGCCATCCCGCCACCGAACAACGCAACCAGGTGTACGCGAAGTTCGGCCCGGACGAGAACATGCGCATCTACGACCGGGGCATCCGTCGCAGGCTCGCCCCGATG